>JAPLKB010000013.1 GCA_026388275.1 Pseudomonadota bacterium | reverse complement strand
CCGTTATTGCTGCAATGAGAAAATTGCTTCTTATCGCACATGCTGTATATAAGGGTAAAGTACCATATCGTGATGTATGATAAAAAAACTAAAAAAGGAGAGTTTTGGGCTTGACATTAATGACAGTATCTGACCCCCAGTATTTCCCCAATCTCTCTTCTAAACGATGGGCATGTTGGCAGACACCATTTCAGGAAGAGGCAAATAGTTTGCCAAAATTGATTTGATATCGGGATTGGCTTTGGTGCCTATAATCACCCGTCGAGGCGCGATTCCCGAATTCCCACGGTCACCGAGCACGATGTATCTCTTACCGGCAGGGCTCATTCTTATAGGCTTCTTCACATATGTCGGCATGAACGGCATGCGCTGAGGTGAAGCAGACGGATAAGCAAAAATACGTAATTCGCACTCGTCTTTAAAACAAGGGTCTTTATGACTGGCACAGTACTCCAGCAACCTTCTGTGCAACTCGCTTGTAGGCCACATTCGATCCGGTTGAAGTCTTGCGGGAATGTCGCTTCGAGCGTTGATGATGATAAGGAGTAATTGTTGGGAAAGCTGAAAACACAGTTCATGAAATCCCTTTTCATTCCTATCGATGCAATACTTAACTTCAACCATTCCCAGAACGTGATAATCTCCCGACACCATCGAGTCTTTATTTAACATATCCTGCACATCATCTCTTTCAAATTGCAGACAGTAACCCTGGTGCCCGTTGAACTTTTCCCACAATGTGAGGATACCACTTTTGATGTGGCCATCGCTTTTTCCTTGTGCAAAGCAAGTTACATATAGATGCCCATAGCCGTCCGTTGACTTGATGAAGTCCTTAAACTGATTCGTGGCCTTCTCGCTGATGGTTGCAGCGTCAAATTCTTTTCCTTTCTTCTCATCCGGTATTTCCTTCATAACGATCTCCAAGGCCGCCTCTGTGAGCTGCCGCCAACCATAGAAGAACTCAGAAGTGTCGTTGAGATCTAAAAAATTTGTCGCCCAAAAGGTCCTTGTCTTTGCTATACCCTCGAAGCCATCCCGAGTGGTGTAGTGCGATAGTAAAGTCATGGAGTTTCCGCCTCCGAAGTGGATTTTAGTGCGTACATGGTGCTCGCTCGATTACCGATTGTAACATAGGGCTTTGCCTAAAGCGAGTAAGAATTAGACTTTCAGGAAATTGTTTGTGCTTCAGGAGAAAGCAAGTGCATTCATAGATTCTGAGAATCGTAAAAAGTGAAGAAAAGGCTTCACGCTCCCCTTACTGTTAACTACGATTATTTTCTTTCAATCCCCGGTTTCTTTCTTTCTCTGAGAGAATAAGCTTAGCCGCCATTAAATCTATTTTTGCTTTATGACCATGTTTGTGAAGCAAATGCAATAGATTGCCACCGTTTAAGAGCGTAATTGGTTTCCCTTTTGCAAATTCATACGCATCAGGACCGTAATCTGCCGTAGTGATTAAAATCCCTTTTGTTGCTCCTTCATTAATGATGGTACCATAAAGGTCTCTAACAGAGTCCACCCCTACTGTGTTTGTGTAGCGCTTAGCTTGAATCACAATTTTGCCGCCTCGTATGGGATCTGGATCGAATGCAACTGCATCGACACCACGGTCTCGACTTGCTTGTGTTATTTTAACCTCCCCATCATATTGTGAAAATTCTTTTTCAAAGAGTTCTCTAATTAAGTGCTCAAAATCTTCCCAATCCATTGCTGCAAGATTTGTAGATTCATCTATATCCTTGGCAACTTCATAGGAAGAAATAAACCTTTTGTCCTCACGGTTAATGGTTAGAATCGGTGCTATGGGCGTTATGCTGTATAGCTTTGAACTTCCTATACCCTTTAAATGTTTGAAACACATTTTTGCATCAATGTCCGCAAAGTTTATAGATAGGAATTCATCACGACTAACTTGAATGGATAGAATACAGTTGTCAACTTTTTGTCCCGTTGCTCTATTTGTTGATCTGACCCAACCATTAAACACTATCGAACCTAATGTTTCTTTCAACGTCAACGTATACAATTCATATATAGTCCTTAGAGCAATTTGGTAAATAAGATCATCGTACAAACTATTAATGAAGGATTCAGATAGGTATTTTGCCTCAATCTCACCTTTATTTTTGACATATTTACATTCTTTTATTCTAGGTAGGTCTTCCGGGGCTGGCAAGTTATAATCAACTATTAACATTTGGGTGCTGGGACTGTAGTCCAATTCAAATTTCTTAAAGAAATAACTTGGATATTCTGAACACGACAATATCTTTGATAAATGTGCAACTACAACGACCTTTAGTTTTTCTCCTGTCAAGTATCCTTTTTCTGCTTCTTCTATAGGTTCATTTATTTCTTTTTGTTTTTTCAAGAATTTCTGATGCAAGCGTTCCCATTTGGCTAAGTCTTTCTTGTATCTCTCCATTTGTTCTGCGCGTTGCCTTGGGTAACCTTTCTCCCATTCAGCTAAATCTCGCTGGTATTCTTCTTCAAGACGGGAAAATTTCATCTTGGCTGCTTCATTTCTTTTTAGTATTTCCTGGTATTTTTGTTTACGTATTCTTTTGTTGGCTCTCGCAAGTTCATCTATTTTATTTGCATATTCCTTATAATCTTTATTATAGCGATCTGTTAGTGTTAAATTTTCTGGAGGTCTCGGTATAACATATTGGTAAGCAGCAAAATCGGTGGTTGATTCCAATACCAGTTCCGGCTTGATTGGTTTTGTTAATATTGGTCTTGGTTTCTTAGGTTTTGTCAATCCAAAAGAAGATAAATCCTTTAAGGCTTCCTCAATGCTGATTTTTGTTTTCTGGTTTAATGCATTTTTAAGAATGTTCCGCAAAAGGTCAATTTCTTTGGAAGCCCGCTTTGTTATGAGGAGGAGTACTCCGAGCTTGCTGCTTTTAATAAAAGTTTCAAAAGCTTCATTAAAACCATACCGACGCTCTAGTGACTTAAAAATCCAATCATCCTTAACATCTTGGAATAAATGTGGATATTGCCTATATAATTCTTCTATATCCATCTCCTCACTTAGCTCCTATCACCATTTACATCCATAATTGTCTTCAATCATATCTCATAGCGTTCTCGTGTTGATGCTGAAATTTTCTATTCTTGCCGTAAGTTGGTTTGTTTTAATCATGCACTTTTTCCGAGAATATCACGTTTACCTAACAACAAGAAATCCGGCAAGCTCTATCTTCTTATTGTTTCCTGTTGGTAATTTAAGCAAGGCCATGTAAGCTATTTAATATATTGTGATATTTAGGCATATAATTGTCAATAAATTTTTGCAGGATCATCCATTATCAATTCGAAGATGACATAAATTGCTTATTTACGAAAAACTCAGTTACAGAAAGGAGCTTTGTACCTCAGGCAAAAACCACGCAGCACCGCTTTCAGGCAACTGTCAATACTATACCGCCCTGTTTAAATGGGCGGCTTCGCCCAAGACTTCTTCGGCCCATTGATTAAGGCTTTTACCTGTGGTTTTTGCCATGGCGAGGGCTCTGGCATGAATCTCAGGAGAAACGCGGAGCATTATCTTGCCGGAAGCCGCTTTCAAAGGTTTGCGGCCTGTGGCCTCACAATCTGCGACATAATGATTGATGGCAGCCTGAAAATCGGTCTGGAGTTCTTTTACAGTTTCTCCATGGAACGTTATATTATCGACGATCCCTATAATCTTGCCTATAAAGACATTATCCCTTTGATCAAATTCAATCCGGGCGGTATACCCCCTATGGGTCATTACGTTTTTCATGGTGTCACCTCCAATTGTCGAAACCACTCACGCAGTTCTTCGACCTGATACTCTTTTGCTTCCTTGCCCGGATGGGGCCGATGAAGATACTGCCTGCTTTCCTTCAATTCAAATACGATCCGAGATCCAGCACCTTCCCGGACATTTCCTCCAAGAGCAATTATCAATTCTTCAAGGTCGGAAAATACAATACCTCCTCGCGTGGGAATCGGAAATATTGCTTCAAGAACGCGACGGTGTTTTGCCTTCATATCCAATGATGGCACAAGCTGATATCAGCTGCAAGCAATATCTGATAGCACAAGACTAAAGTAACCGGATAGAACTCTCCAAAGTTATAAGTCAGGTCATAAGAGAGAAAAAATAATTGCCTGCCCTTTCCGTGACCCTTGACTATCCCCTTACTTATAATGTTATCATTATAAAATGAAAGGTTTAGTGGATAAGACGTTCTTTTTTGAATGTTTTAGAGGATTTTACTTTTCCATTCTACCTTTTGGCTGGTAATAAAACATGGGACTGAAAAATATCTTATCTCAGAACACTAAGCTTATCATGGTCGGTGGCAAAGGCGGGGTAGGCAAAACTACGTGCGCTTCTGCTATTGCAGTCAAAATAGCCCTTGAAGGAAAGAAGGTGCTTGTTATTTCAAGCGATCCTGCGCCTTCTCTGTCCGATATTTTTGAAACCTCAATCGGAAGCAAAGAAACAAGGATTATTGATGAATACTCGCTTTTTGGCCTTGAAATATCGTCTGATGTAGTACTTGAAAAGTGGAAAGAACGCTTCGGCGCTGAGATATATGAAGTTATTTCCTCCTTTGCAGATGTGGATTATGACTTTGTTGATTATATCGGGACAGCCCCCGGCATAGAAGAAGAATATATGCTGAGTTTTATCATAGACCTTGTGGAAGGCAACAAGTATGATGTTGTTGTCTGGGATACAGCACCGGCAGGACACACGATGAGGCTGCTTCAACTGCCCCACCTGTTTCTCAAACATCTTGAAGCTGCAACAAAATTTTATATGAATATGTACAGCTATATCGAAAAATTAAAAGACATGGCCAGACAGAAAAACTCGAAAAGAACGCTCCTTGAGATAATAGGGGGTTGGGAGGCTTTGTCCGAAAAAATAGTCAGTTTTATCAGGGATAACAACACAACATCATATGTTATCGTCACAATCCCTGAAGCTCTTGGCGTAAAATTGACCGGCAGGGTTATAGAAGAGTTCAAACAAAATATGCTGACAGTGGAAAATATTATAATCAATCACGCTGTAAAAAATGAAGACTGCGAATTTCACAGAATCCGGAAGGGCATGCAAAAACATTATATTGACTTTATAAATAATACATATAAGGATACCAATATTGTTACGCTCTATCTGTCACCTTATGAAGTAAAGGGTATAAAAAGGATAATGGATGTGGCAGAAGAGTTATTTACGTAAAAACAAATCATGGAAAATCTGTTTTCACCTTTAGCCTTGATGAACTGTCCCGCTGCAAGCGGCTGTGGTATCAAAAAAACATAAAATAATTTTTGAAGCAAGCTGCGGAGAATTTATTCGCTTAAAATAAAATATGGATAAACTCAGAATAACAGGCGGACACTTAAAAGACAGAAACATTGTACTATTGAAGGACGGAAACGCCCGGTATACATCATCGAAGGTTAGAGAAGCTATCTTTAACATCATAGGAGATGTTGGCGGCTGTAAAATCCTGGATCTTTTTTCAGGTTCGGGCTCATTCACCATTGAAGCTCTGAGCAGAGGATCTGCCTTTGTAACTTCCGTAGAGAAAGATGGAGATATGGCTGCCGTTCTTCAGAAAAATCTTTCCGATCTCTCTATAGATAAGGATTGCCTTGTTTTGAATATGGATATAATATATGCAGTTCCTTTTCTATACAAGAAGGGGTATAAGTATGATATTATTTTTATGGACCCTCCTTACAAAAAGGGTCATATAGAAGAAACAATGCTGTTGCTGAAGAATAATGTTGTATATAATGAAGATACGTTATTTATTGCAGAGTATTCAAAAAGAGAAGAAATCGGCCTGACTTTCTGGAGCAGTTTACAGGAAATAACCACCAGAGGTTATGGAGACACAAAAATAAGTATTTTCAAGGCTGGCGATAAATGCAGTTAAAAATCAGAAATCTGAAAAACTATTATATGCTGTTCCATATTAATTGCTTTTCACTAACTTACCAAGGAGTCTTTAATGAAACGTAGAATTGCAGTGTATCCCGGCTCTTTTGATCCTATTACATTCGGCCATATAGATATTCTAATGAGAGGCCTTGAACTTTTTGACAAGGTTATTGTTGCCATTGCAACCAATATTGAAAAAAAATCACTTTTTACCGTGCAGGAAAGGGTGGATTTGATAAGGCAATCTGTAAACGGCAACGAAAATGTGCTGATCGATAATTTCGAGGGATTATTGGTTAATTATGTAAAAAAAGTCAACGCTCGTTTTGTAATACGCGGCCTGCGTGCAATGAGCGATTTTGAATATGAATTTCAGATGGCGTCAATGAACAGAAATTTAAATATGGGTATGGATACGATATTTATGATGACAAGCAAAGATTATTTCTTTGTCAGTTCAAGAACCATAAAAGAGGTTGCCGCATTCGGAGGTTCGGTTGGGTCTTTCGTTCCCGAAGCAGTTGAAAAGAGCTTAAAGGAGAAATTTTCAATTAAATGAAGTTAAGCCTAAAACTATTCACTATTCACTATTCACTATTCACTATCTTATTCCTTGTTGCAGCAATTTCGTTTTTCGCATCAAATACATATGCAAATGAGATATATACAATCAGAATACAGGGAGCTATAAACCCGCCCGTTGCAGGATTCATAGCAGAATCTGTTGCAAAAGCCGAAAAAGAAGGCGGCGAATCCCTTATTATCTTACTTGATACACCAGGCGGTCTCGATACATCAATGAGAGATATTATTAAGAACATTATGGATGCGAGCATACCGGTTATCGTGTATGTTTACCCGTCCGGGGCACGGGCTGCATCTGCCGGTTGCATTATTCTCCTTGCATCTCATATCGCTGCCATGGCGCCAGGGACAAATGTTGGCGCAGCACATCCGGTCACCATCGGAAAAGATAAGGTGGACAAGGATATGATGAAAAAGGTTGTAAAAGACGCTGAAGCCTATGTAAGAAGCATCGCCGACAAGAGGGGTCGAAACGTTGAATGGTCGGCAAAGGCAGTAAGCCAGAGCGCCTCCATAACTGCAAAGGATGCCCTCGAAAAAAACGTTATTGATATCGTTGCGCAAAACCTGGATGATCTTCTGAAGCAGGCAGATGGAAAGACGGTGGAGACAAAAAAGGGCAAAGTGACACTTAAATTGAAAGGTAAGAATAAAGTTGAGATCGATATGCCTTTCAAGTATAAGTTTCTGTCATATCTCAGCGACCCGAATGTGGCATACCTGCTAATGATGCTCGGTATTTACGGGATACTCTTTGAAATTTACAGTCCGGGCGCTATATTCCCCGGAGTGGTGGGCGGAATTTCCATTATACTTGCCCTTTATGCGTTTCAGACAATACCGATAACTTTTGCCGGAGTATTCCTTATCATACTCGGGATAGTCTTCTTTATTATGGAGCTTAAGATAATAAGTCACGGCTTACTCGGCGTTGCCGGAATTATATCAATTGTCATAGGTTCGGTAATGCTTGTTGATCTTCCTGAAAGCACGCTCTCCATATCCTGGAAAAGTATACTTACTGTAGCAATACTGTCTGGCATATTTTTTTTCGGTGTGTTATCGTATGCCGTAAGGGCTCAGCTTTTAAAGGTTAAAACCGGCGGCGAAGGACTTCTCGGGGAGTTTGGCATTGCAAAAACAGATGTATTTAAAGAGGGGAAGGTTTTTCTCCATGGAGAACTCTGGAACGCAAAAAGTGAAGAGCTGATCGCACAAGGAGAGCAGGTTATTGTGACAAACATTGAAGGGCTTTTGCTCATAGTTAAGAAAAAGGGAGGGTAAAATGACATTACCTGTTTTTGTTTTTGTTGGAGTTATGATAATTTTTTTCCTTATCAGTGCAATTAAGGTTTTAAATGAGTACGAGAGAGGTGTAATATTCAGACTCGGACGGGTACTGGGCACTCCAAAAGGTCCAGGGCTCATAATCCTTATTCCTATAATAGACAGAATGGTAAAGGTAAGTCTGAGGACCGTTGTTCTGGATATTCCTCCGCAGGATGTCATTACGCGTGATAATGTATCGATAAAGGTAAATGCAGTTGTCTACTTCAGGGTTATAGATTCATTAAAGGCAATTATAGATGTAGAGAATTATCTCTATGCAACAAGCCAGCTTTCCCAGACAACCTTAAGGAGCGTACTGGGTCAGGCCGAACTTGATGACCTGTTGGCACACAGAGAAAAGATCAATGAGAGATTGCAGGAGATACTGGATACACATACTGAATCCTGGGGTATCAAGGTATCGAATGTGGAAGTCAAAAATGTAGACCTGCCGCAGGAAATGCAGCGCGCAATAGCACGGCAGGCTGAGGCAGAGCGTGAGAGAAGAGCAAAAATCATCGGCGCTGAAGGCGAATATCAGGCAGCTACAAAACTTTCCGAAGCATCTGAAATACTCTCGCAAAATCCTATGGCATTGCAGTTGCGCTATATGCAAACCTTGATTGAAATTTCAACGGAAAAAAATTCTACAATAATTTTCCCGCTGCCGATTGATCTGATAAAAATGTTTATGGAGAAGACTAAATAATGAAAAGATGGATAGTTGTCGTACTTGCACTTTTACTCTGTACAAACATGGCGTATGGAAAGCCCGCTTCCCATAAAAAAGCTATAAAAGGCACTAAAGCATCCGGAGCAAAGATACAGGCAGGAAAAGAAGACCCTTACAAAGCATATATTGTCGTTGATGCAGGCAACGGCAAGGTAATTGAAGGTGAAAATGCCAACGCAAAAAGGGCGCCGGCAAGTGTAACAAAACTTATGGTTGCTTGTATTGTACTGGATAAACTTTCAAAGGGTGAAATAAAGCTCACTGATAATATTACCGCATCAAAAGAAGCATCAAAGATAGGCGGCAGTCAGGTTTATTTAAAGGAAGGTGAGGTTTTCACGCTTGAGGATTTGATGAAGGCAACCCTTGTGGCTTCAGGTAATGATGCGGCCTATGCAATTGCCGAACATATAGCTGGAAGCAAGGATGAATTTGTCAACCTGATGAATGAAAAAGCCAAGGCATTAGGTATGGTTGATACACATTTCAATTCTGTTCACGGACTTCCTCCTGAAAGAGGCCAGGAAGGAGATCTGACAACATGCAGTGATCTTGCCATACTTGCAAGGGAACTTCTGAAGAATCCTAAAATACTTGAATGGACATCAATAAAAACCGAGGGCTTTAGAGAAGGGAAATTCATTATGAATAACCATAATAAACTTCTCTTCAAAATGCCGGGGGTTATTGATGGTCTAAAAACAGGCTACTACAGAGAGACTGGTTTTAATGTGGCAGCAACGGGAAAAAGGAACGATTTACGATTTATTGTCGTTGTTATGGGAAGCCCAACGGCAAACATACGCGACAGCATTGTTATGGAGAAGTTGAAGAAGGCATTTTCCTATTACAAGACAGTGAACATAGTAAAAAAGGGCGAGTTGATTGATAAAGACGTTTTTCTGGAAGACGGGAAATACAGAAAATTGAAAGGGGCAGCGGCTGCAGACCTTGCCTGTACTGTACCAAATGATAAAAAAGGGAATCTGAAAAAAGAAATAGTTTTACCGGAAAAAATAAAGGGCGAGGTAAGGGAAGGACAAAAACTTGGTGAGTTTATTGTTAAATTGGATAATGAGATCGTCGGGAAGGTGGATATAGTTTCACCTGTGAATGTGCCGATGGCAAATCTGTTCACACGGCTTATACGAAAACTCGGTTTTAATATTTAATGGAAAAGACTATGGAAACAATGTTTACGATGTTAAAAGGTAAAGAGATTATAGTCGGAATTACAGGAGGAATTGCTGCCTACAAAACAGCAGAACTTGTCAGAGAACTGTCAAAAAGGGGCGCAAACGTCCATGTAGTTATGACCAAGAACGCTATGGAATTTGTTACACCTTTAACTTTCCAGACCATTTCCGGTAATCCTGTAATCCATGATATGTTCGAGCTTTTTTCCGGCTCAAAAATAGGACATATAGCTCTTTCAGACATCGCAGATCAGATGGTTATTGTCCCGGCAACAGCAAATATAATCGGAAAAATTGCCAACGGGGTTGCTGATGACTTTCTCACAACCATGGTAATGGCCACTACAGTCCCGATTCTTTTTGTGCCGTCCATGAATACAAAGATGTGGGAAAGCAAGATAGTTCAGTTGAATATACAAAAACTGGGGGATGCCGGGTATGAGTTTATGGAGCCCGGGATCGGCGACCTTGCCTGTGGGACTGTCGGAAAAGGAAGGTTGCCTACAATTGAAGAGATTATTGAAAAGATGGAGGATATATTCACAGAAAAGGATCTGGAAGGTGAAAGGATACTGATTACTACAGGGCCTACAACTGAATTCATTGATCCTGTGAGATGTATTACCAACCTGTCTTCAGGCAAAATGGGGTTTGCAATAGCAAAGGTTGCAAGAAGAAGAGGGGCACAGGTGGTTCTCATAACAGGCAGGACTCAGCTGCCTCCTCCGACGAACGGTATTGAAGTCGTTGATGTTACAACAGCATGTGAAATGAGAGATGCGGTGATGCAGCACTACAAGCGTTGCACTATAATTATCAAAGCAGCAGCAGTGGCTGACTTTAGATGCATAGCTGAAAATTGCCAGAAGATCAAAAAGAAGGGCAATGAAAATACTATTATGCTGGAGCTTGAGAAAAATCCCGATATAATCGGCGAGCTCGGCAAAATAAAGGAAGATAGAATACTCGTAGGTTTTGCAGCAGAGACTGAAAACCTCATAGAGCATGCAGAGGAAAAGTTGAAAAAGAAGAATCTGGACTTGATTGTGGCAAACGATGTTTCAAAGAAAGGTATTGGTTTTGGTTCTGACGTAAACGAAGTTACTATCATCGGAACATCGGGGCATATTAAACAGGTACCTATCCACAGCAAGGAAGAAATAGGGCATATCATCCTCGATTCTATAAAAAAATTAATGAAAAAAAGAATTAAAGCTGAAGATGATTGGTACTAAAAAATAGTGAATCGTGAACAGTGAACAGTGAAATATCAGGACGTATAATTCAAAAGCCGGCAACCGGAACAAAAAGGCCGAGCGCATATAATCCGCCCTTCAATCTTATCAAGTCCTTGCTTCTTGTTTGCATACTCCTGTTTGTCATTCTGTTAACTCCGTTTTTAATGTATGCCAGAGATGATAAAACCATAGAGGTTGTGGAGAAGGTAAGTAAGACAATAGTAAACATAAAAACCGAGGAATTGTCTAAGAATACCGGTGAAGATAAAAAAACAACATTTTTTAAGAAATTTATTGCCGGAGAAGAGGAAGAAGAAGAAACATTTGAAAATATCGGCTCAGGCGTTGTACTGGATCCGAGGGGTATCATAGTTACCAATGAGCACCTGATTTCCAGGGCAATAAGCATAAGGGTAAAATTTATAAATGGTAAAGAATATGATGCGTATGTATTGGGCAGCGACCCTGAGTTTGATATGGCCCTTTTAAAGATAACTGACAAAATAGATTTCCCCTATCTTAAAGTAGACAAGTATAAAAAAGTAAAAGTTGGCGAAAAGGCAATAGTTATCGGGAACCCTTATGGACTTTCGAGCTCTGTTACTATGGGAGTTGTGAGTGCACTCGGTAGAAATCTCAAAATTGATAACAGGGCCTATGTAAACCTCATCCAGACAGATGCTTCAATAAATCCAGGCAATAGCGGTGGCGCTCTTCTTGATACAGAAGGAAATCCTTTAGGAATTGTAACTGCAATTTATGGAGAAGGCAAAGGTATAGGATTTGCTATACCCATAGAAGACGTTATGAACATGGTCTCAGAGTTCCTTGAAAGCGGAACAAGGAAACCCCTTTTCGGTTTGTTTATAGAGAAAAGGAAGGATGATAAAAATACATATTTCTATGTAAACAAGGTCATATCCAAAAGCCCGGCTGAAAAACAAGGGATTAAGGCTGGCGATAGAATTGTAGAATTTAACAAGAAAAAGATAAGGGAAGGTATAAAAATCCATAATATTTTGAGGAATGCTGCAAATATGGAATCAATTCAATTCAAAATAATGAGGGGGCAAAAGGCATATGATGTTGATGTTGATATTGGAGACATGCTGAATTACAAACCGTCTCCTCTTGATGAAGCATTGTGCAGCATAAGAGTATCCGATATTAAAGGCTATCCGAAAATGAAATTCAAATTAAAGGATAAAAACGGCGTCGTAGTTACAAAGGTGTATAAAAACGGAATAGGTGAAAAAAGTGGACTGCATGTCGGCGATGTGATAATAAAGATAAATAATTATATGGTGTCAGATAAAAAAGATTTTGATTCATTTATGATTGAGGGACTTAAAAGAAATTATATTTTATATCAGGTAAAAAGAAATGAAACCATTTTTTATGTACCGGTGAAACTTAATACCTTGCTTTAGGGGGATAATATGGAAGACCAATTAACATTCAGTACGTTTATGCTGTCTTTATCAACTTCTGTGCTTGTAGGTCTGGGGGAGTTGCCGGACCCTTTAACAAATGACAAAAATGTAAACCTTCCTCTTGCCCAGCAGACAATAGGTTTGATAGAAATGCTTTTGGAAAAGACAAAAGGCAACCTTACCGTAGAAGAAGACCGGCTTGTCGGCAATATGCTATATGACTTAAGAATGAAGTATATAGAAGCAGCAAAAAAATAGCAGGTATCCTTCGTCCAGCAAGGCTTGATAAGGAGTTTCTATTTCCGTGAAACTGTTTAATGGAAATTACAATGGTCATGGATTGGCGTAAAAAATCCCCCTCCGAAAAAATTTTCTTGCATTTTCATTAACTTTGCAGGAGCAATTTAAGAAAAAACGTGGCGGCATCAACGGGGATCAATTGACTAATTCAATTTTTTTCTTGGTAATGAAAAGGCTTCTTAAAGAAAATCCCCTTGGTTTTCACATTATCGGCATTTCATAACGACATTTTCACGCCATTTTGTTTTAACCAATTTTCATATTCTCTGTAGCTCGGCATTTTATTATCCAGCTCATTCCAAAATTCCTTAGAATGATTGGGGTATTTTAAATGCACCATTTCGTGAGTGATGATGTAGTCAATAACCGGCACAGGAGCCATTGCGCATTTCCAGTTAAAATTAAGTCCGTTCTTTGGTGTCCATGATGCCCAACGGTTTTGCAACTCCAGCACCTTTATCACAGACGGTTTGGTTTGAAATTTTTCCTCAATTAGTTTGAGGCGTTCTTTTATTTTTTGCTTTGCTTTTTCACGATAATAATTTTTGAAAACTTTGTCTGCCTGGTTTAGATGTTTTTTGTCGAGATGGAAATAGCCGCCGGTCATTTTCAACGGCACATCCTGATCTTCAACAATTGCCAAACGGCAGTTTCTGCCGAAATAAAGAAAGGATTGTCCGTTTACAAACGCGCGATTTACTTTTCCCTGATTAAGCTCCTTCCATTTCGCAAGCTTGGTGAATATCTGATACTCTTTTGCCCTTACGGCATTTTCAATGATCTCATCTGTCGCTTGAACAGGTGCGAGCACCCTTACTGAACCATCCCGTTCAATAAAAATACTTATTGTTTTCCTGCGGCCGGTTTTCTCAATGGCAATGTCAATACCGTCTAATTTCATCTCAAATCCGCTTCACGATTTTTTGCAAGTTTCATCAACTCAGCGGCAAGTTCTGCCGCCTTTTTGGATATTCCTTCAATTCGCGAATAACGAAGCTCATCTTCCAACAACCCCTCTATCCTTCTTTGTTCCGCTGCTCTATCCGACCAGAAATTATTGATTGCCGCCGTTTCTTTTAAAATAGATATCAGGCTGCGTGTAAGCTCTTTGGCCTTATTGATTTCATTTGGGCTGTCATCAACTAAATGGTTTTTGATCAAATCATAAAACGGTGCTTCCACGGTGGAAATACCGTCGGTTTCGGCTTTTCTGCCTTCCGCCATTTCGTCTCTCAGTTTGCCTAACTCTCTGACAATCTCTTCCCAATTTTCTTTATAGGCATTCAAAATAGTTTCAAGGCGGTCTTTAAAACGCTTATAAAGTGAAGGGTCCTTGTCCAGATTGACTTTGATGTGCCAGCGAATGGCATGTTCCATTTCCGAGGCTTTTGATTTCGGCGTTTTGTTCAGGTAGTCCACTTCAGTTTTAAATTCCTCGGAAAGGATGGAAACCTGCTGCACTTTTGTATCAATACCCAGGGAAAGCAGATGCCGGTCAATGAGTTTGCGGACCTTATCGGACGCCCATTTTAAATCCATGGTGTCGTCTTTATAACGGTTTTTGATCCTCCACAGCAAATAACCTAATCGTTTCGCCGGAATCCAGTACTCTGTGCCTGCCTGCACATTGAAAAGCAAATCCAGACTGTCAAAGAAACTTTTGGCATAGGTGAGAAGTTCGGCTCTGAACTTGATGTTCTTGGCGTTTTCAATGCACTCTTCTGCAAACTCAAATTCCTTTGCTGCATCGGTAAATTTCTGTTGCAGGAAATAGTCAATCTCCTTCAAGCCGTTATCGCCGAATAAATCGATCAGTCGTTTGTAACGGGCTTCAAGAATGGGAATTTCCTTATTGATATCGCGGAAATAATTCGTAAAATCATTCAATGACTCCACATCTTTTTTATTGTCAGTATAAATTTCCAATGCTTCCGCCAGATGTTTTGTAACACCGAAATAATCAACAACCAGACCATAAGATTTCCCTTTTTTTGTTCTGTTTACCCGGGCAATGGCCTGAAATAAATCATGTTCCCGTAAACTCTTATCCAGATACATCACTTGCTCAATGGGCGCATCAAAACCTGTCAGCAGCCGGTCGCACACGCAAATAATGCCGATTCCAGTTTCCGGTTTATCCGGGTTGAAATCCAGTTTAAAGTTTTCCACGGCATTCATGTCATAGGCCTCTTTGCGAGCCTTGCTAATGTAGCCCGGTTCGTTGTTGCCGCTGCTGGAAACAATGGCTGCTACTTTCAAAAATTCCAATTGCTTCAATAGTTCTGCATCTGCGTCACCTGCCGGCAATACTTTTAGCGCGGCTATTTTATTTTGAATGGCAATTTCCAATTCATATTTATAACGCACGGCAGCTACAATGCTGGAGGCCACGACCTGCGCTTTGAATCCATTGACTAATATGTCGTTGTAATAATGTTCTATGATATCTTTGGAAATGGCGGCAATGCGGTCTTTGCTTTCCAGGTAAGCGATGAAAGAACCATACCTACGTTGGATTTCTTCCCTCTCCGCCTGTGTTCGAAGCTGGAACATATCTTCAAACTCGGCATCAAATACATCTTTATCATCCAGTTTATCTTTGGATACTTTGCCGATGTATTTTATTTCTACGGTTGCTCTGTCGGCAATTGCTTTGTCAAATTTGTAAACGTCAATAAAGCCGCCAAAGCGCTCATGAGTTTTTATCTCGTGACGCTCGGTGAGTAACGGCGTTCCGGTAAAACCAATGCGCACAGCTTTAGGGAATGAAGAAAATAAATTGTCGCCCATGTCGCCGCCCTGGGTCCGGTGGGCTTCATCAATCAGCAACAAGATCCTGTCGCTGTTATTAATGGTCTCAAACTTATCGAAATGGGGAACAAGGTCTGCTTCAATCAGCGATTGTGCTGAAATATTTTTTTCATCAAGGAACTTATGAATCATGACCATGTTCACGTCGCCGGTATCGTTACTAAGCCTATGCAATCTGTTTCTTCTATCAATAATGTTTACGGGTTCCCCGGTGAGTGCCGCGGTTTCTGAAAGCTGGTCTTCCAAATCGATCCGGTCAATGATGAAAATAATTTTGAGGTCCTTTAAATCATCACAACTGCGGAGTTTGCGAATGAGAAAAACCATGGTCAAACTCTTGCCGCTGCCCTGCGTGTGCCACACGACGCCGCCTTTTTCCATCGGCGTGCGTCCCGCTCGATAATTCTTGATAATTTTGCCGACGGCCCGATACTGGTTATATCGGGCAACAATTTTTACTTCCACGCCTTTTTTTATTTCCACAAACAAGGTAAAATGTTTCAGGATGTCCACCAGGATTTCCTTGTTCAACATGCCATGGATAAGCACTTCCTGTCTTTCTTCATCGGGCGGAAATTTGACGACTTTGTATTCTTCGGGGAATATATCCACCCAATTGTTATAGTAATCAAAATCGGCGCTGATCGTTCCTACCCTTGCTTCTTTGCCACGGGTAATGATGCTGAAAATATTGTAATGAAATAGTTTTTCCTCGCCTTCCTTAAATCCGTAATCATCATCACGGGTATTGGCATAACGGGTAATCTGCAAATACGCTTCACTTAAAGGTTCGGCAACCTCAAAATCTTTGGCCTCCACGACAACAACAGGCAATCCATTCAGGAATAAAACTATGTCGGGAATAATGCCTTCACGGCTGGCGCCGGGCGTAAGCAGACGAAACTGGTTGATGGCAATGAAAGAATTGCTGCCGTAGTTCTTAAAGTCCACCAATCGGACGGTCGGGTCCTGCTCGCCGGTAAGTTCGTTATGGGAAACACTGGTGCCCTTGAGAAGCAGACGGTGGATTTCTTTATTAGCTTCATGCAGGCTTTTCCCGGCAAAGTGCTGGATTTCAAAAAGGATTTCATCGAGCTGTGTATCGGTAAGCCACTCTCTGTTGTCAGCCGTTTTGTTGATGGCTTTAATACTTTCTTTAAATACTTTCGGCAAAAGGACTTGCTTAAAGTTTTCCCGCAAACTTTTTTCAGGTTCTTGAGGGACACCTAAACCCTGGTCAATTACCGTCCATTCCAACTGCCGGAGTTTATCCAAAAAAGGTTTTTCCACATTGATGTATTCGGCCATATTAATTCTCCGTTTGCGTTATTGCTTCTACGGGCACTTTAACCACTTTCTTCCCACTCAACAAATCGCCCATCAAACCTGCTTTTAACTGTTGCAGCTTTTGCAGGTAGGTTTGTTCGGTGTGGTGTTTTTGGTCAATGGATAATAAACGTTCTGCAATTTTATTTTGTTCATCAAATGACGGTTTTATAATTGGAAGTTTCAATATTTTATTTACTGATAAACCAGGTTGGGCTGATGCCTCAGAATATTGATTAAGATTTTTATCCTCTAATTGGTGAAAAAGCCAATCGACATTTATTTCATTTTCCACGGTCACAACAACAGCATGTTCCGATGCATAAAATTTACCCCTCACTCTTGTAACGTTACCGCATAATGCACCCTGTCTTCCTACTAAGATGTATTCACCCTCATGTGTAAAGCTTGAGGTGAATCCTCTTAATCCGTTTCCGCCATAAACTGGATAATCTTCAATTTCAGAAATTGATTTTGATGTTATTCCTTCGCCACTTTTCATTGAGCATACTTCACCTATCGTTTTTTCTTCCCATTCATTAGGCACCATTCCCAATTTGCTCTCTTTATACAAATCCGGTGTATCTTCATATTTGGGGCGGAGTTTGCCGGTGGTAATATCAATTCCACGGGTAAATAAATCGTGCAGCATGCCTTGTTTAATGGCTTTGTATTTGGCTATGGCAGCTTGTGTTTTTTCTATCACCCCATCGCAGGTTGAAAGGATGCGGACAATGTCACGTTGAGTGGAAAGTGATGGAACTGTAATAGCAATATTTGCCATTATATCGTTCATCAACTTTGGATTTCCTATGTAAGAAACATATCGTTTTGATATTTTTCCAAGATGATATAAGAAAAACTTTGTAAATACTTTCTTCTCATTAGCCTTTAAAGTACCACAAACATTTGTGCAGCTGAATTTACCTGTTCTATGAAATACAGTTCCTGCATAAGCACCATCTGTTGTCCAAGTTAAATATTCTCCTTCAAAATCAAAAGTATCAATGGTTCCCATCACACCATTGTTAAACGATTGCGATGAATAAACCGGATAATTACCTGGGTGTTCGTTTATTTCATTTTGGCTAATTACTCGGCCTCTTCCAATTTCAAAAATATCTTGAATGAGATGTGCTTCCCACCCTTCAGGTATATAATCAAAGCCAGATATTTCTGTCAGATTTTTCTGAAAAACATTTTCAGTTACTCTACTCATACCCCAACTCCATTAAAAAACTATTCAACAATTCTGTTTCTTTTTCTCTCTCCGATAAAATAGCGTGCAGAGGAACAGTATATTTGTAATGCAGGTTTTCCACTGCCAGCAGCAGTTGTCGGCTATGGCTTTGCAGATAGCCGTGTATGGTTTCGTGCAAGGTTGCCTTCCACCGGCTTAAAATCAGCTCTTTGGCTTCTTCGGGCGTTATGCTTAGTCTGGCGAGGTCAACTAAATCCTGTTTGCGGTCTTTTATCTCCTTGATTTTCTTTTTGCATTGCTTCAATTCTTCTTCCCGTTCGGTGTGTTTGGCAATGCGTTGTTCGTCCGCCTCAATCATGGCATCCAGGCGTTCCACTTCAGCGGCAAACTTTTCTGCCTCTACTTTTAGTGCTGCGATTTTTACCGCTAATTGGGGCTGCTGTTTTAAAGCCTTTTCGTTGGCCTTAATTCTTTTCAGCAGATTCTTGTATTCCTTGTCTGCCTCTTTGCGTTCACCTTTGAGGGCTTTAATGCCGTCTTTGTGTTCCTTTAGTTCCTTGCTGCGCCATACTTCGTAATCTTCTTCATTCCAGACGTCATCTTCCAGTTCGTTTACTTCGGTAAACAGGGCTTGCAGTTCTTCCTTCCGGGCTTCGTTGGCCCTCAGTTCTTTTAATACGTCGGGATACTGGCTTTCCAGTATTTCATCATCGGGTATCAATTCAGCGTTCCAACCGCTGGCCGCTACACTTTTCAAGTCAATATTCAACTGGCTCCAATACGAGGCCAAAGCGCCCCGGCTCTGGAAGTTGTCCAACACTGCTTTCTCCCCCGTTGTAAGTTCAGCAATAGCCGTGGAAAAACTTTCCGAAAACTTGCGGTAGAGTTCAAAGACATTCTTGTTTTCAGGCAGGGCTTCAAAATCCGGCACCACGGCATTCCACCAGCCGTTTAATTGAATGGTGTATTGGGCTTGCGTGGCTATGATGCTTTCGCTTTCATCGAACAGTTTCTTGATGTCTTCTTTTTGGGCAATGGCAGCGGTAAATTTCAGATAGCCGTCTTTCAATCGGATGAAGAGTTGATCATTCAATCTGGGATAGCTGGCAAATCCATCTGCCAGAGCCTGCACTTCACTTTCAGGAATGCCGCCTTGCAGATGCGCATGCACATCATGTGGTTCGGCGGGTGGCGCGTTGTCCACAAACCGGCGAATGTTCAGATTGTATTCTTCACTCTCTAAATTGCTCAGTTCATCAATGGCTTTGTTTTTGCCGACCAACTTGCTGTATTTGGGAATCTCTATTTTATGGCGATAAACAAAGGCGATTTTTTCAATGTCTTCCGGCCGGAGTTTGTTTTGATTTTTACCTTCCCTGTATTCACGGTCGGCATTGATGAAAAGCACTTTATCCCGGAGATGAGCATCTTTCTTGTTGATCACAATCACGCTCGCGGGAATGCCTGTTCCGTAAAATAATGCAGGGGGTAAACCGATCACCGCTTCCAGATAGCCTCGGTTTATGAGCCATTCCCGGAACTTGCGTTCGTCGCCGCCGCGAAATAAAACGCCGTGCGGCATGACCACCGCCATACGTCCGGCATTATTGACGCTGGCCACCATGTGCTGCACAAACATGAAATCGGCCTTACCTTTTGTGGGCATCCAGAAATTGAAGCGTTCTTTGAACTTCATGCCGTCTTTTGTATAGTTCTGCGAGAAAGGCGGATTGGCAATCACAACATCGAAGGTTTTCAATTCACCATTTTCCGTGTGCAGCGGATTCGTTAAGGTATCACCGTTCAATATTTTGCTGTCGTAGATGGAATGAAATAGCATGTTCATCTTACATAAACCCCAGACCGTGCCGCTTTTTTCCTGTCCGTAAAGTGAAAGGTTTTTGGCAGTACCGTAGCGGCTTTCCACATAGTTTTTGCTTTCTATGAGCATGCCGCCGCTGCCCACGGTGGGGTCGTAAACTTCCGAATCCGCTGCCGGCTCAAGAATATTAACCAGAAGCCGCACCACTTCATTGGGCGTGTAGAATTCTCCAGCCTTCTTTCCGGCACTATCGGCAAAGTATTTAATCAGGTATTCATATGCAGCGCCCATTAAGTCGGGAAATTCCAGATTGTCATCGGTCAGATTCTTTTTATTGAATTCACGGATGAGATCCCGCAAATCTTCATCGGTAATCTGTTTGCTGTTTTTCCCGATGCTGCGATTAAAGTTGATCGATTTCAAAACACCTTCCAACTTGTCAAGGTTGGCATCCTCTAAAGCGGCAAGGGCTTTGTTCAGGTGGTCGCCGATTTCTTCCTGCAGGTTTTTGATGTAGTTTATTGTTTCGCCCTTCTCATTTACATCGGGATCGCCGTCCAGCTTTTTCCAGCGGGCTGCCAGCGGAACATAAAAATCATATTCTGGTGCGTTTTGCCTTTCCAGTTCTCCGTAAATGACTTCAGGTTCACTCAATCCCCTTTCTTCAGTAAGTTTCTTCTTTCGCCTGTCTCTATGAACTTCAAATTGGTCGTTTACCCGCTTCAAAAACAACATGGCAATAATGTATTCCTTGTATTCGGAAGCATCCATGTTGCCCCTTAAACTCTCGCAAGCCTCTTCGAGGAATGTTTCCAAGCGGGAAAGTGATAATTTATTTGTCGCCATTAATTCTCCATAAATCTTAATTGTAAATACTGTGAATCAAATCATCCCTTCATCTGTAAAGCTGAAATAGCTGCTGTCACCGACGATAATATGATCCAGTATCTTGACATTCATAAGCTTTCCCGCAGTAATAAGTTGCTCCGTAAATTTCTTATCTTCCGGGCTTGGGGTAATATTTCCGCTTGGGTGATTATGGACGCAAATAATCGCCGTTGCAAATTTTTGCAGGGCAGCATGGATGATTTCCCGGACAATGGGCATCGCGTGGTTAACCGTGCCCGTGGCAGCATCACTAATGTCGATGATTCTGTTGTCGCTGTTCAGATAGACAACTTTCGATACCTCAGTTTTCAGGTCGCGTATCTGAGGCAGTATTATATCGACAATATCCTGAGCAGAGGCAATCTTCTGTTTGGCACTGAGAACTTCGTCTTCACGGAAACGGCGTCCGATCTCAAGGGCAGCCATAATCTGAGCGATCTTGGCCGGGCCGAGGCCTTTCAATACCTTCCACTCACGCATGTCAGTATGGCTCATATTACGAAAGGTGCCGAACTTATCGACAATCCGGCGTGCCAGATCAATGGCGCTTGCGCCTTCAGTACCCGTACGCAAAAGAATTGCCAGAAGCTCGGAATTGGTCAGTGCCCCGGCGCCTTTCTTGAGCAGCCTTTCTCTGGGGCGGTCATCCTTAGGCCAGTTCTTAATGCCGGTTGTGCTGTTTTCCTTCATCACGTCTCAATTCCTCAAATATTTTCGTCATACCCCCTCATTCAAAGAGCTTTAAATATCGCTCAAAGACAAAAACCCTGTTTCTTTTTAGGCCGGTGATCTCCTTGAGTATTCCCAGCCTGACAAAATCCTCAATAAGGCGTAGCGCCGTTGAAGGATTTATGGAAAGCTGCTTCGATGTTTCCTGACTATCTGTAATAGGTTTCCCATACAACTCATGAAGAAACTTCTGGGCCAGCGGGGTTTTTTTGCCCAGCGTCATGATAGTGCGTTGCTCAATTTCCTGGCGCATGGTAATGATCAACCTGAAGGTTTCTATAGAGCTGGACGCTGTCTGTCTTACCCCTTCCAGAAAGAATTTGAGCCACTGCGTCAGATCATTCCGGGTTCGAACCATGTTCAGATTATCGTAATAAAGAAGCCTGTTTTTCTCAAAAAAGGCTGATAGGTACAAAGTGGGTCTGGAAAGGAGGCCTGCGCTCACCAGATAGAGCGTAATAAGAAGGCGTCCAATTCTCCCGTTGCCGTCCAGAAAAGGATGGATCGTTTCAAACTGGTAATGGGCTATACCGATTCTGATGAGATGGGGAACGGAGTGGCTTTTGTTATGCAGGAATTTTTCAAAGTCAGACATCAATTCCGGTAGATCATCATGATGTGGCGGAATAAATGATGCATCGGCAAGAGTGGCACCGCCGATCCAGTTCTGACTTTTACGGAACTTTCCCGGCTGTTTATGCTTCCCGCGTACGCCCTGCAACAAAGTCGTATGCGTGTTGCATAACAACCGGTTGGAAAGGGGAAGTGAGGCAAGTGAGTCGATGGCCTCGTTCATAGCTTCAATGTAATTTTGCACCTCCTGCCAGTCATTTCTCTTTTCAGGGTCAATGTATTCGGCCTTCTGCACTGCCTCGGCAATATTTGTCCGGGTTCCTTCAATACGACTTGAAGTGGTGGCCTCTTTACTTACATGCATCTTGATAAAGAAGTCGATGTCCGGCACCAGTTCCGAAAAGGCGTTCAGTTCACCCAGCTTGATGTCAGCTTCGCTCAGGAGGTTGATGAGCCCGCTATCGCTTACCTGCCAGTCGATATTAACGGGATTCGGCATAAAGCTTTTGTATTGGTATTGCTGCTTATATGCACCTGCCTTGAAATTCTTTACGTCCATGTGCCAGACCCTTTTTCTGCAAATAATGTTTGGTCTTATTTGCAGAAAAGCTATTTACTGCAAATATATAATTTTATATGTGCAGTTGCAAGTAAAATCAGACCGTGAATGCCGCCAAAAATTCCGTTGAATACACTGCCCATTCTTAATAATTTTCCCTAATGCTATCAAAGAGAAAGGAGAGTGTCAACGGATAAATAGTGTATAGTATCAAGGTGCAAAATAGCCGGGATGATCAGCACGGGTTGGGTGATTGGCGGCATGGCAGGAATGCGATAGATGTGGATGGGATGCGAGCTCTTGCTGGACGAAGGATAATACTGATGTATGTCCGAAAGTCGCAAGGTAAAGCAGACCGCCGCAGATGCGCGTTGCAATCATGCCGCCAATCGACCAAATGAACAACTTAAAAATTAAAAATTGCTGCAAAATTACAGACACAATGTCTGTAATTTACCCGAACACTCGATTAAAAATCGTATCTACATATTTGAAATAATGATCGTTGCTCATAATGTCTTCAATCTCTGTCTTGCTGAGATATTTTCCGATTTCCTCATCTTTCTTTACTTCTTCCGTAAAATCGAGGTTGTTTTCATAGCACATCATGGCAACTCTCTGGGTAATCTTGTAAGATTCCTGTCTTGTGAATCCCTTATTTATGAGGCTTAAAAGGATGGCCTCGGAATGGTACAATCCCTTTGACATATCCATGTTTTTCTGCATCCTTTCGGGATATACAATAAGATTTTTATACATGTTTTTTAACCTTTCCAGCATGTAATCAAGGAGTATGGTGGCATCAGGTGCAATAACCCTTTCAACAGAAGAATGGCTGATATCCCGCTCGTGCCATAAGGCAATATTTTCAAGGGCTGACAGGGCATACCCCCTAAGCAGTCTGGCAAGACCGCAGAGATTCTCGGAGGCAATGGGATTTCTCTTATGCGGCATAGCTGATGAGCCTGTCTGGCCTTTCTGAAAAAATTCTTCGGCTTCGCCGACTTCCGTTCTCTGGAGGTTGCGAATTTCAAGAGACATCTTTTCAACAGAAGAACCGATGATGGATAAAGTAGTAAAAAATTCCGCATAGTAATCGCGTGGAATAATCTGTGTTGATACAGGCGCAGGCTTTAAGCCCATTTTTTTACAGACATACTCTTCAACAAAAGGTTGACCGTGCGCAAAAGTTCCGACAGCGCCGGAAATTTTCCCATGGCTTATGCGATCCTTTGCTGCCTTCATGCGCTCGAGGTTCCTTCTCATTTCATCATAAAAATGGGCCATTTTAAGACCAAATGTAATGGGTTCCGCGTGGATGCCATGAGTTCTCCCGATCATCGGGGTTGTCTTGTACTTATAGGCTTTTTCCTTTAATACTTCCATAAGAGACAGAATGTCCTCTATAAGAATATCACCGGCTTCCTTCAGGAGACATGAGAAGGATGTATCGAGTATGTCCGACGAGGTTGCCCCCATATGAATGTATTTTGAGGATAGACCGACAAATTCCGATACGGATTCAATGAATGCCACAACATCGTGTTTTGTCCTTTTTTCAATCTCATTGATTCTGTTTATGTCAAAATTAGCTTTTTCTTGAATGTTTTTGAGGTCTTCCTGCGGAATTAAGGATAACTCCCCATAAGCTTCGCAAATGGCTACCTCTATATCAAGCCATTTTTTAAATTTATTTTTTTCCTCCCATATACGGGACATTCTCTGGAGTGTATAACGCTCTATCATTTTTTACCTCATGTGTTTAATATTCACGGGTAAATTCCCCGTAGCTCATTAAGATGCCTTGCCCGAGAGCAGAACTCGTTAATATGGCAGCCATCGAAGGCTTGCCATTAACAGTGGGCAGGTATATATTATGCAATAGATAAAATATTGTCAACAAAACACACTACAAAACAATTGACACCCCATGCCATACAGGATAAATTGCAGCAAAGAAATTGCTTTATCGGAGATAACACTTGCACAACACATCCCAATTGATCGAGCCTGTTCAAATGATAGTACTCACAGGAGGCCCCTGCTCAGGCAAAAGTTCTTCTCTGGCATACCTCACAGAAAAACTATCAGATAACGGTTTTATGATTTTTGTCATACCGGAAACGGCGACCTTAATAACAAACAGCGGTATAGACCGACGTAAAATGAACAGATCGAAACAGGTGGTAATATATGAAGAGGCTATACTTGACATGCAGCTTGCCTTCGAAGAAACCTATAAACAAACGGTTATGAGAGTATTCCCGGAAAGAAAAAAGGTTATCCTTCTCGACAGGGGCATAATGGACATAAAAGCTTTTATGCCGGATGATGATTTTAAGGAAATAATAAAGAGAAAGAGGCTGAGCGAGGTCAAGCTGAGAGACAGATACAACGGGGTCATACATCTTGTTACCGCAGCAGATGGAGCACCTGAGTATTATACTGGAGACAATAATCCGGCAAGAATAGAAACACCCGAAGAAGCGATCCATATCGATCAAAGGATACGGGAGAGCTGGCTTGGCCATCCGCATTTTAAAATTATTGACAATACAACTGACTTTGAGGGCAAGATCAGCAGGACTTTTTCTGCTATTTCTCACTTTCTCGGACTCCCGGCCCCTCTTCCTATAACTGAGAAATTCCTTGTTAAAAATGTCCAATATGAAAAAATACCGGCTCACCAGACAATACAAATTGAGCAGATGTATTTGCGTTCCAGGAATAAGAAAGAAGAGATCAGAATCAGAAAGCGCGGACAAAACGGGTCCTATCTTTATTTTCTTTCAAGAAAAACAACGATTGAAGAAGAGGGGCTTATTACAGAACAGGAGTATCTCAATCTTACAAAGCTCATAGACTCTAAAACAGATATTATTATAAAAGAACGTACCTGCTTTCTATGGAACAACCAGCACTTTGAACTCGACAGATACAAAGGCAGGCATGAGGGCATCGCCGTATTAAAGATCGAACCCTTTGAAACTATAAAAAAAGAGGCTAAAATACATATTCCCCCTTTTATCAGGGTCGACGTCAATATTACCGGCAATCCTTTGTATGATGAACGTCATATGGCAATAAAACAGAAAAAGAAATGATCCCGGCATTCTGTCTTTTTCGCTCTTATTGTTGTTTCTTTAATTTCAGCAGATAAATTCTCCTTAGCCTGCTAAAAAGATTTTATCTGTTTTTTGTCCTATTGCCTTGTCCGCTTGTGACAGGGCAACTCCTTTTTCCCTGGGTTCTCAATTATTTCCATATGGAAAAATAAAAGATTGTCATGATCTATACTCCACTGAACTTTCTTACATTTGCAGTAGTTCGCATCGTTAAGCCTTTGAATTTACAAAACAGTTCATAGGCACACAGACCCGGGACAGCTCTGGCGGCCTGGGAAAAACTTCTCGGTTAAGAAGTTTTTGTATTACAGATTGTTGAATTTCCCGGATTTATCCTGTATCTTTATATTTATGGAGATAATTTGACAAGAAAAGGCCCGAATCAAGAAGCCCAGCCATTAAGCATACTTGTTGTGGATGATGAAGCAAACATCCGCAAGACTTTATCCATGTGTCTTGAAGCAGAGGGATACAGGATTGTTGCCGTAAGTAACTTTCAGGATGCCCTGCAAGAAGCTTCGATGGTACCTTTTGATCTTGCGTTCATTGATCTGAGACTTGGAACAGACGACGGCCTTGATCTCATACCTCATTTACTGGCTGCAACCCCATGGGTTAAGATCATCATCATTACCGCTTACGCTTCAATCGACACGGCGGTTGAAGCAATGAGAAGCGGAGCTGCTGATTATATTCCAAAGCCATTCACCCCTGCTCAGGTCAGAATGGCAGTCCGTAAGGTTTTTGAAATGCGGACGCTCGAACAACGGGTTGCTGTGCTTCAGGAAGATCTGGAACGTTCCCGCCCCGAAATAGATTTTTCAAGTAAAAGTCAGGTTATGCAAAATGCAATAAATCTGGCGCACAGGGCGGCCTCGTCAAATGCCACCATCCTCCTCCGTGGGGAAAGCGGAACAGGCAAAACCGTTCTTGCACGTTCTATTCATTCCTGGAGCAACCGCGCCGATAAACCCTTCAGTATTGTCTCCTGTCCTTCCTTTTCCTCGGAGCTTCTGGAAAGCGAACTTTTCGGACATGTGAAAGGGGCATTTACCGGCGCTGTCAGAGACAACCCCGGCCGCATTGCATCGTGTGAAAACGGTACGCTTTTCCTTGACGAAATAGGCGATCTGCCTGTTTCTCTTCAGCCAAAGCTCTTGCGTTTTGTTCAGGAAAGGGAATATGAGCGTGTCGGTGATTATATAACCCGTAAGGCAAACGTGAGGATCATTGCCGCAACAAACATGGATCTGGAACGGGCAGTAACGGACGGAAGATTCCGGGAAGACCTCTTCTACAGACTCAATGTTATTCAGATCGAATTTCCGCCGCTACGCGAACGCCCAGACGATATTGCTACCATGGCAGAAAAATTATTGGCATTCTATGGCAGGGCAAACCATCGGTCCTTTCTTGGCTTCACAGATGAGGCACTCCGTTTGCTAAAACAATATCACTGGCCTGGGAATGTAAGGGAACTGAACAATGTTATTGAGCGAACAGCAATCCTCTGTCAGAGCAATCGGGTCGGCATCGAGTCCCTTCCAGCAAATCTCTTACCGGACAATACAGCCCCCGGTATAGGCGACCCGATTGCTCTGGATAAAATCGAGGAACAGCACATCAGGCTGGTTCTTGCTGCCGCGACATCGCTTCAGGAAGCAGCCGGAATTCTCGGCGTCGATCAGGCAACACTCTGGCGGCGGCGCAAGAAGTATGGGATCTGAAACTCTTTTTTGACACATCTGTGCTTGTTAAATTCTTTAATGAAGAGGACGGGACTCTATCGCAAAAAAAGGTTGGATATGTGCGGCTTCAGATGAAAATCTATGCAATGTTGCAAAATTGCCTGGATATAAAACAATAAACCCGCTCAAGAAATAGGTAACCTTAAGACATTTTTACCAGTTGCAACTTAATGTTTTTTATGATTAACATTTCACGGAATTAAAAGGAGGCAAAAATGAAGAGGGTACAAATTAATTTATATCGGCAGCCCACATTTTTAGTCTGGTGCCTTATCTGTACAATAACTTTTTTTTGCTGCCCTGTATCAGCGCAGACTATTATTGAAGAATGGAACACAGTGAAAACCCCTCCTGCACCGGAATTAAAACCAGTGACTATTGATCCGAATGTTACGGCGCTTCTGCTCCTTGATTTCAATAAGCAGACATGTAACTCCGACCGCCGCCCCCGTTGTATTTCTTCAATTCCGAAGGTCCAAAAGCTTCTCACAGAGGCGCGTGCCAGGGGTGTTTATGTGTTGTACAGCCTTTCTCCAGGCGCTGCTGTTACCGATATTGCAAAGGAATTAATGCCTCTCGGAAATGAACCTGTGGTAATATCGGGACCTGATAAATTTTTAGGGACAAACCTTGAGAAAATCCTTAAAGAAAAAGGTATAAAAACCGTCATTGCAACAGGAACAGCGGCACACGGTGCAGTTCTTTACACGGCCAGCGAAGCAGCATTGAGGGGAATGCAGGTCATTTTGCCCGTGGATGGCATATCTGCTGAAAACACTTATGCCGAGCAATATGTTGCCTGGAATATGGCGAATGCCCCTCTTATATCGAATCAGTCGGTACTGACAATGATTGACATGATTAAGTACTAACAAAATCTATATTGCCACGGATAACAAATATCCGCCTTGCAATTTGAAATATATTTTTCTCAGGTTTATTGAAAATTGCAATATTAGACATTACTTCATTTTTAACATATCCAACAATATCATATAGTTTAAAAAAATAACCCTCCGGCACAATCCTTGCTCTTATAACATTTTAGTGGAGGTTTAACGATGATGGGAATTCGTCAGAAGCTTTCTCTTGGGTTCGGTGGTCTCTTACTCATCATGATGGTGATCGGGATTCAGGGCATCCTGCACCTTTCCCGATTGGGAGAGTCTATTGATGTAATATTGCGGGAAAACTACCGTAGCGTCATTGCATGTCAGGAAATGAAGGAGGCCCTGGAACGGATCGACAGTGGGATTCTCTTTACGTTGCTGGGAGATACGGAAAAAGGCAAAGAGCTTATCAGTAAAAATTTGATTGTCTTTGAGAAGGCGCTTCAGACTGAATTAAATAATATCACCGTACCCGGAGAAGATGAAAAGGCAGCCCTTCTCCAGGAGATTTTCAAGCAGTATAAAAAAGGCCTTGAGAGCATTGAGGACAGAAGCACGCCGCCGGTTTTCAGGCGTAATGTTTACTTCAGGGATCTTCTTCCCGCGTTCCAGCAGATTAAGGATAAAGCCGATGAAATTCTTCATATGAATCAGCAGAACATGAGCGATGCCAACAACCATGCCCGTAAAGATGCGGCAAATGCACGAAGGCAAATGTATATTCTCCTCTTCGTAGGCATTATCACAGCATCAGGATTCGTGTACTTCACCGGCCGATGGATTCTCCGTCCCATTAACCGTCTTATAAAATCCACCAATGAGATCGGACGGGGGAATCTTGATCTTATTGTGCAAAGCAGCTCACATGATGAAATAGGCTACCTTTCCGAGTCTTTCAATGCAATGACTGCAAACCTACGTGAATTCCGCCGCTCAGACCAGGCCAGACTCGTGAGGATACAACAGGCCACACAGCAGGCATTTAACAGTCTTCCTGATGCCATTGCTGTTATAGATTTCGATGGCCGAATAGAATTGGCAACAGCATCGGCAAGAGACATATTCGGATTAAAACCGGATATCAGGATGCAGGACATTCAGTTTCCTCTTATTTTAGATATTTTCAAGGGCGCCCTGAAAAGTGGGCATATTACAGTTCCGGAAAACGGAAAAACGATAATTCAGCAATTTGTAAAAGGGGAAGAACGTTTCTTTCGGCCTGAAGCAATACCTATCAAAGATGCTAAAGGGCAACCCACCGGCGTTATGCTGGCGCTCAAAGATGTTACACAGTTGAGGCAACAGGACGAGTTGAAAAAAGGAATCATATCAACGGTATCGCATCAGTTGAAGACACCACTCACATCCATTCGCATGGCGATCCATCTGCTGCTCGAAGAGAATGAAAGCCCGGGGCATCTCACCGATAAACAGGTTGAACTCTTACTCGTGGCAAGAGAAGACAGCGACAGACTTAATGACATACTCAGCAGTCTCCTCGATATCAGCCGGATGGAATCGGGAAAGGTCACTATGCATTTTCAGACAATCTCTCCCAATACAATTGTCCTTGATGCTGTCGATATCTATACGCTGTCGGCACATGACAGAGGGATAGAGCTTCGGACAGAACTTTCCCATGACCTGCCTGAAGTTTGGGCAGATCCTATGCAGATAAACCAGGTCTTTTCCAACCTCCTTGGAAACGCGCTGCGGTATACTAATCCGGGCGGAATAATTACCGTTTCCGCCTCTGCAGATAACCGATGGGTCTTTTTCAAAGTTTCCGATACCGGCAGGGGCATTCCTGCAGAATATCTTGACAGACTCTTCGAACAATTCTTCCGTGTTCCGAAACAAAAAAAGGAGACCGGTGCAGGACTCGGTCTTGCCATTGTAAAGGAGATCGTGGAAGCACACGGCGGGACAATACGCGCAGAGAGCCACGAGGGGAAAGGCAGCACCTTTACTTTTACACTTAAAAGAACAGACCAAATCTCTAAAAAGGAGCATCATTCATGATCGATCTTGTTTACATCTTTATCGCAATTGTTTTTTTCGGGCTATGCGCGCTATACGCGGATGCCTGCAGGAGGTTTTAAAACATGGCTGACTTATTCGGAGCTTTTATAGGAATTATCCTGATCGGATACCTGCTTGCAACAGTCCTCCGACCTGAGAAATTTTAGAGGGGACACAGATAAATGAACATTTTCGGATGGATTCAACTGACACTTTATATTGTTCTGCTCCTTGCCCTTACCAAACCGATGGGTCTCTACCTCGTCCGCGTACTCGATGCCGAGGGCAGGACCTCCCTCGATCCTGTTTTGCGGCCTGTGGAACGTCTGTTTTATCGTCTGTTCCGCGTGGACCCTGGCAAAGAACAGGACTGGAAGCGTTATACCGTATCAATGCTCTCCTTCAGCCTTGCGGGATTCCTGTTCACTTATGCCATCCTCCGACTCCAGCATATTCTGCCCCTTAATCCGCAGGGTTTCGGATCTGTCAGCCCTGATCTGGCCTTTAATACGGCGGCCAGTTTTACCACCAATACAAACTGGCAGAATTACGCCGGCGAGTCAACCCTATCCTATTTTTCTCAAATGGTGGGACTTACCTTCCATAATTTTACCTCGGCAGCCGTGGGGATTGCTGTGGCCGCAGCCCTTGTGCGGGGCATTGCACACCATTCTATGAAAACAATTGGCAATTTCTGGGTTGACCTGGTCAGGATAAACCTTTATCTGCTTTTGCCCATCTGCCTGATTTTTGCTGTTTTCCTCATATCGCAGGGTATGATCCAGAACTTCAAGGCATACGAAAAAACGAGTCTTATCGAAACTGCCGTTGTCCAGACACCCAAAAAAGATGTTGCAGGCAACGAGATGAAGGACAATAAGGGAAATGCAATAATGGAAACTCAGGAAGTCAGGGATCAGATCATTCCGCAGGGACCTGTTGCTTCTCAAGTAGCGATCAAGATGCTCGGAACGAATGGAGGCGGGTTTTTCAATGCTAATGCAGCGTACCCTTATGAGAATCCGACGCCTTTGTCCAATTTCCTCCAGATGCTGTCGATCTTTCTAATCCCCAGCGGCCTTACCTATTATCTCGGACGCACGGTAAAAAAACAGCAGCATGGCTGGACAGTCTGGAGCGCCATGGCAATACTTTTCATTGTTGCCGTTCTGGTCTGCTGGTCTGCTGAAAGTGCGGGCAACCCGAGGCTCCATGCATTAGGGATAGACCCTGTAAGCGGAAACATGGAGGGAAAGGAGATCCGTTTCGGCATTTTCAATTCCGCCCTTTTTGCTGTGGTTACTACTGATGCCTCCTGCGGTGCAGTCAACTCCATGCACGACTCTTTTACGCCTCTCGGAGGCCTGGTTCCGCTGTTTAACATTCAACTGGGCGAGGTGGTCTTCGGCGGCGTAGGCGCCGGACTTTATGGAATGCTTGTCTTTGTGGTGCTTGCCGTATTTCTCACAGGTCTTATGGTGGGACGCACTCCTGAATATTTGGGAAAGAAGATCGACTCCTATGACGTGAAAGTCTCTGTCCTGGCACTACTCATACTGATTTTCAGCATCCTCGGGTTTTCTGCATGGGCAATAGTCAGCAAATGGGGCCTTGCAGGCTTGAACAACAGCGGACCTCACGGCCTGACCGAGATACTATATGCATATTCATCCGCCACAGGTAATAACGGAAGCGCCTTCGCGGGTTTGAACGCCAATACTCCATTGTATAACATGACATTGGCCCTTGGCATGCTTTTTGGACGTTTTTTTATGATTGTGCCTGTTATGGCTCTGGCAGGAAGCATGGCAAGGAAGAAACTGATCCCTTCAACAGGAGGAAGTTTCCCCGTGTGGGGAGTTATGTTTACGCTAATTCTGGTGGGAACAGTCCTCATAGTGGGCGCCCTCACATTCCTGCCGGCTCTTGCACTCGGTCCCATTGTGGAGCATTTTCTCATGATGAAAACTGCCGTTTTATACTAAAGGAGTATAAACTATGGCTTTGAAAACTCATTCTCTTTTTGACCGTGAGATTATTATTCAGGCATCTGCCGATGCCTTCAGAAAACTAAATCCACGGTCGCTGCTAAAAAATCCCGTCATATTTGTCACTGAAGTGGGGGCCGGCCTCACTACTCTGGCATTGTTTTTCAGGTCCGGCAGTGAATCTTTTGCGTTTGTACTTCAGGTAACGCTCTGGCTCTGGTTTACCGTGCTCTTTGCTAACTTTGCAGAAGCTATGGCTGAGGGACGAGGCAAGGCCCAGGCCAATACCCTGCGAAAGACACGCACCCAAACCATGGCAAATCTTGTCAAGGCCGACGGTTCAACCCAACCGTTAGGGGCGGATCAATTACGAAAGAACGACCTTTTTATCGTGTCCGCCGGAGAAGTTATACCTGCCGATGGCGAAATTATTGAAGGCTTTGCTACTGTAGACGAATCTGCTATTACAGGCGAATCCGCCCCTGTCATACGGGAGTCAGGGGGTGATAGGAGCGCAGTTACCGGCGGCACACGGGTTCTCTCCGATCGGATCAAAGTCCGCGTCACCGCCAATCCCGGCGAGAGTTTTCTCGATCATATGATCAGTCTTGTGGAAGGTGCACAACGTCAGAAAACACCGAATGAAATCGCTCTGACAATCCTCCTTTCGGCCCTGACGATTATCTTCATCGTTGTCGTTATGGCCTTGAAGCCCTTTGGTTCCTATTCGGGCATCGTCTTTTCCATCACCGTGCTTGTGGCACTAATGGTCTGCTTGATTCCGACCACTATCGGCGGACTATTAAGCGCCATCGGTATTGCAGGTATTGACCGGATGGTGCAGAAAAACGTTCTTGCCATGAGCGGACGAGCTGTGGAAGCGGCAGGCGATGTAGATGTACTGCTTCTCGACAAAACAGGAACAATTACCCTGGGAGACCGTCAGGCAACAGACTTTATGCCGGCACCGGGAATTACAAAAGAGGAACTGGCAAAGATTGCACAACTCGCATCTCTGGCCGATGAAACACCCGAGGGCAGGAGTATTGTTGTTCTTGCAAAACAGTATGGCCTCAGGGGTCGCTCAATTTCCGAGATGCCCCATGCAAAATTCATCTCTTTTTCAGCACAGACAAGGATGAGCGGGGTAGATATCGACGATAGGCAGATACGAAAGGGCGCTGCTGATGCAATACAGTCTTTTGTCGGAGGCAGCGTTCCAATAGAGGTGCAGGATGCTGTTGATTTTATCTCACTCTCAGGAGGCACTCCTTTACTTGTTGCCGACAAGGAAAGGGTCCTCGGTGCTATACACCTCAAAGACATTGTAAAAGGCGGACTTAAAGATCGTTTTGAACGGTTCAGAGCAATGGGAATAAAAACAGTGATGATTACCGGCGACAACAAACTTACCGCGGCTGCCATAGCAAAGGAAGCAGGCGTGGACGATTTTATTGCTGAAGCAAGGCCTGAAGACAAACTGGCATTAATTCGAAGGGAACAGGCAGCAGGACATCTTGTCGCCATGACCGGCGACGGCACGAATGACGCCCCTGCCCTTGCCCAGGCAGATGTGGGGATGGCCATGAATACGGGAACACAGGCTGCCAAGGAAGCAGGAAACATGGTGGACCTTGATTCGAATCCCACCAAGCTGATCGAGGTCGTGGAGATCGGCAAACAGATGCTCATTACCCGTGGAGCCCTGACAACCTTCAGTATCGCCAATGACGTGGCCAAGTATTTTGCCATCATCCCGGCTATGCTGGTAACTGTTTTTCCTGTCATTGCACCGCTCAATATCATGGCGCTTAAGTCCCCCAGCAGCGCAATACTGAGCGCCGTCATCTTTAACGCGTTGATCATTGTCGCCCTTATTCCTCTTGCCTTGCGCGGCGTACGGTTTCGCCCGCTGGGAGCAGCCATGCTCTTAAAACGTAATCTTCTGATCTACGGTCTCGGCGGGCTCATAGCACCTTTTCCAGGCATAAAACTGGTCGACATTATCATAAACGCACTTCATCTTATATAGGATGAGGAGGAGAAAAGGAACATGAAAAACTTACTCATTGAGCTTCGCATCTCTTTAATCGCTACAGCATCCCTTGCTGTTCT
>JAPLKB010000012.1 GCA_026388275.1 Pseudomonadota bacterium | reverse complement strand
CGACCTGACCACCCACACAACCTACCTTTTAAGAAACCTATCAAATTGTATTCCCTTTGTCTATTGGTGTCTTGTATAATAGTACGAGACACTGACATTTGAATTAATTGGTAAGACTAAAAAGAAATAATAGTGACAAACAAGTTAAATAACAATAAGTTGACCAACCAGGCATTCCAGCGCATCCGTAAAGCGCCGCGCTGAATTTTTCACTGGCATCACAAGAACATCAAAGAGCGCATTTATCACGCGTGAGTGATAGACGTGCGAAGGGTAGGAATCAATGAAGATAAACAAACTGGATCATATCTCGATCGCAGTCAGGAATCTGGAGGAGGCTCGGAGAACATGGGAACCTGTGTTGGGCAAATCAGAACCGGACGATCGCTATGTGGATGAGTCTGAAAATATTCGCGTGGCCCGTTACTGGATCGGGGAGGTTGGTTTTGAACTGATGGAGTCGACGACATCTGACGGACCAGTAGCAGAATGGATCAAGAAGAACGGTGAAGGCGTCATGGTGGTAAGTCTTAACGTGAATAGCACCCGCGAAGCCACCATGGAACTGAAAGCTGAAAACTACCAGTTTATTCCTGACCAAAAGGGGGAGGTTGCCAGGTCATTTCGGGATTGTGAATTTGCGTTGATCCATCCCAAAGGACTTAACGGTGTGTTAACTGAATTAATTGATTACAAGTGGGATGAACTAAAAGGAAAGTAGGGCCGAATCATCATGATGAGCCAGCAAGTCGATGAAACGGATCGCGGCCCTGGGGCGGACCACTCCCGGTTATCTTTTCGTTATCCGAAAAAAGGAGAAGGATTATATGGAGCCACTGTTTCAAGGCAAAGAGCGTGAAGTATGGGAGACATTGCGAAAGCTGAATGATGCATGGACGAAAAGCGACGGAAAAGACCTCAAAAACTTCTTTCACAAAGACATGGTAGCAATTACGCCAACGGATAGAAATCGGCGCGAAGGCAGAGATGACTGTGTTGCGGGGTGGGTCGGTTTCTTATCCATGGCAAAGGTCCGCAGTTGGGAGGAGATTGACCCCAAGATCCAAATCTACGGTGATGCGGCTGTTGTCACATACTACTTTGATATGGCCTTCGAGATAGGAGGGCAATTAGTCGAGATGGGTGGCCGTGATATGTTTTTCTTTGTTAAAGAAAACGGCAAGTGGTGGGCTGTGGCAGATCAGTTTTCTCCATACCCACAGCCACAATAAGGCGGATAATCATGACGTGCACGCGATCGGCGAAAAAAGGCACTCGCCTCCCGGTGATGCCTACGTTAGCCTGAAGAGAAAATAATATGGGAACCGCACATCTCAATCCATCACCTGAAGAAAAGAAATTTCAAGTTGAAATCAAAGAATTAGAAGGTGTATCTGGCTCACCGCTGTACTATGAACAATACGAGGCTACGATATCTATCTCTTCCATCGTCCATGGGAAGAAATACAGGGAAGCATGTGAAGAATGCCATGAGTTTGGCAAGAACCTTGCTTGTCCTCCATACAGCCCTGACTTCCGTGGATATGTAGACGACCAAAAGTATGCAAGAGTAATATGCATCAGGATACCGCAAGAGCGTTTCGGGAAACATGAAATCCAGGAGAACATGGACAAAGAATGCTTCATAAAAGCCAGAAGCATCCTGGTTAAGGAGTTATTAAGACATAGAAAACAAGGGTACGTAGTTGCCGGGTCCGGTTCATGCTTGAGTTGCGACTTATGTGTTGTAGCAGAAGGTTCCCGTGCCTGCAAGAACCCGGAAAAAAGAATCTACAGTCTCGAATCGCTGGGTGTAGACGTTTCTGCGCTGACAAAGACATGTTTTGATTTTGATCTTGAGTGGAGTACAAAGGAGTACGCTACGGGTTTTATTTGTTCGATTGGAGCGGTATTCATGCATAAAAAAGAAGAGATAGGCTAATAAATCTTTCGGGCCGACCTCGTACCTTGGTGGTTCAACTTCGTATTATCCTCATTGATAAAACGAAACGATGACCTTGATTTGTACAGACAAACGATGTACACTTAAAACATGAAATATGAATGGGACTCCCATAAAAACGAGTGGTTGAAAGCAGAAAGGGGTATATCTTTTGAGAGGATAGTTTTTCATCTGGCCCGAGGCGACGTTTGGAAGCTTGCCGATCATCCGGACCAGGAAAACTACCCCGGGCAAAAGATATACTTCGTTATTGTAGAGGAATATATTTATCTCGTTCCTCATGTGGTTGAAAAAGAATATGTTTTCCTGAAGACGATTATCCCCAGCCGCAAGGCAACCAGGGCATATAAGAAGGAACAGGAGGGTTAGCAAGACATGAAATTCGACAAAGAAGAAAAGACCATTATTAATGCCTATGAGAAAGGGAAGATGAAACTTTCCACTCCATCAAAAAAGGAGATTGAAGCGATACAGGCGACAGCGAAAAAAACTTTAATTAAAGACAAAAGAATAACTATACGCCTCTATGACCACGACTACCAAGGCATTCAAAAGAAAGCACTGGAAATGGGAATACCTTATCAAACCCTTATTTCCGGTATAATCCATCGATATATAGAGGGAGAACTGACTTCAAAAACAGGATAACAAATGCATGAGCCAATCAGCTGGAAAGGCGCCCGCCTCCGGCTGACCTCGTCATTGAGCGTAAAGATTCAGTAAAGACAGGCCTGAAATATATTGGAGATAATGGAGAATAAAAAGAGAGTAGAAAATGACAACTTTTGCTTTTTTATCTGTTGTTGACCGTCCAAGGGAAAACACTTGGAAAATAATGAACACAATGATGCAAAATACCAAATTATATAAGGGGATGTATTAATGATAAGCGCTGATGATATTGAATATTTACAAACAATCCTTGACAGGGACAGGGTTTCCACAGGGGAATCAGTGCTGGAGACTCATTCCCATGACGAGTCTTATCACAGGCACATGCCTCCTGATGTTGTTGTTTGGCCTCATACAACAGAAGAGGTGAGCCGCATTGTAAAACGGGCTTATGAAAAGCATATCCCGGTTACCCCCTGGGGTGCCGGAACAAGCCTTGAAGGCAACCCGATACCTGTTAATGGCGGGATACTGATAAATTTTCAGGAGATGGACAGGATCATTGCCATACGCCAGCAGGATTTTCAGGTAGACCTCCAGGCCGGGGTGATTTACAAGGAACTGAACAAAGTTCTTGGTCATCATGGTCTTTTCTTTCCGCCTGATCCAGGAGCAGCCGCTACTATAGGCGGCATGATAGGCAATAATGCCAGCGGTATCCGTACAGTGAAATACGGCGCAACAAAGGATTATGTGATGAGGCTCGTTGTTGTTCTGCCGGGCGGCAAGGTTATTCATACAGGAAACAGGGCAAGGAAAAGTTCATCCGGCTACAACCTCGTATCCCTTTTTGTGGGGTCAGAAGGCACACTGGGGCTCATCACTGAAGCAACGTTAAGACTTATCCCTTTGCCGGTCAACTTTATGGCAGTAAGGGCAACTTTTCCTTCAGTGTTTGATGCAACGAATACAGTGTTTCAGATCATGAATTCAGGGCTTTCGCCTGCTGCTATGGAATTTCTTGATGAAAAGGTGATCCGGGCTCTGAACAAAGACCATAATCTGTCCCTTGAAGAGTTGCCGACACTGCTTATGGAATTCCACGGATTCAGCGAGAATGGACTCAAGGAGGAAATGACCTTTGTTGATGAGATATGCCGTGAAAACAGTCTTGTATCTATTGATAAGGGCATAGGGCAGACCGAAAGAAGCCGCCTATGGGAGATGCGCCATCTCACATTCGAGTCAATTAAAAGGTCTCATCCCGGATTGCTCCCCCTTATTATGGATGTTGCCGTACCTCTGTCCTGTTACCGCGAAATGGTACAGTTTACAAAAGAACAGGTAAAAGACCTACTGGCATATGTTTTCGGTCATGCAGGCGACGGAAATATACATGTAGTAGTGCTGGACAATCCTGACGACAAAGACCGGTGGAACCGGGTAGAAGAGGCGAACCGGAAAATTGTATATAAGGCCCTTGAATTCGGCGGCACATGCACCGGCGAGCATGGAGTAGGCACAGGCAAGAGGGCGTTTTTGCCTCAGGAGCACGGCGAAGCCCTTGAGGTAATGAAGGTTTTAAAACAGTCCATTGACCCTGAAGGGCTTATGAATCCGGGGAAATTCTTCCTGTAATTAACCCTTATTGTTTCTTCAGGAGGATTCTTGCTGCGCAGCCTGATTTCAGTACATAGGTTTGTCCGATTCCCACAACAGAAGGGTTATATGCCGTAAGCGTTGCTTTACCGGTCTTTGTTTCAATGCTTATGAAAAAATCTTCGAGATTATCTCTGTTATAATCAATTTTTTCTTCAATAATTTGGGGCCAGTTGTTTTGGCGTTCCCAGTTTATCTGGATAAAACCGTTTTGGCGTTCCCCGATGAGTCCGTCAAAAACCGGACGATGGATCAGTGTTTTATATGTATTATGATCAACGGTCTTTATAACCTCTCCGCCGGTGAACCGTGGAGAGACCTTTATTCCTGTAACCGAGACGAGCTTTGAACTGAAGTAATTGAGTCCTATGAATGTGGCAGGGATAACAAGGAAGGCGAGTACCGCACTTGTATATCCGAGAATAGATTTAAACCTGCCCATATTGCAATCCCTTCATAATGAAAGTATACTCCCTGTTGTGATAAGTCTGATGATCCGTATAATGACATCCTGAAAATTACGGCTGGCCATTGTCACTAGAAATAGAAAGGCCGGGTACAGAAAAAGCAGACGGTAAGTGCTTGCATTTCCTGTAAAAGGAGTGCCCTTCACATGAAAATAAAGAGCTCCCTTCGGGCAGGTATCAACACATTTCCCGCATTTAATGCAGGTAAAACGTGTTTTGCCCTTTTCCAGGGTTTCTTCAGTCATTGAGAAGGCAGGGCATGCCTGGATGCATTGTTTACACTTTATACAATTTTCCTGATTAACCCTTATCTCAAAGGGATTAATTTTATTTGTAAAGGATTGAAAGGCGCCAAAGGGGCAGAAAAGGCCGCACTGTGTCCTTTTCCTTGTCAGCATCGGCAAAATAATAACAAGACCCAAAAAGAGGGTAACGAATATTATTGTTTGTATAAATATTTTTACTGATGTAACCTCGACATATTCCGTAACGGTTTTGTAAGGGCACAGCCATTCGCAATATGTCGGATTAAGCAGCATAGCAGAAGTCAATGCCACTGCAAGAAGTACTGCAAAAGGGAGATAGTGCCATTTCGGGTTAATATGCTTTATCATGGGTTTTCTGAATATCCTTGAGAAACCGTCGTCAAGACCACCGAAAAAACATCCCCATCCGCAGAAACCCCGGCCAAGGGCAAGGCTTGCCCCGATCCAGATGATCAGCATGCTTGCAATGGATGCAAAACTGCCTATAATTGTTCCCGGAAAGATGATGGTTTTTGACAATGCCAGAGGAATAATCGTCATGGGTATTACAATATGACAGAAAGGCGTTTTGCAGAGGAGCAGGTTTTCCTGTGATATTGCCATGCTTCCCCGAATTTCGATAAGGTTCGAGATAAAAGAGATGACGAAACAGACCGCATAGGCAATAAACAATGCTGCACGATATTTATCGGTTTTTTCCCTGTAGAGCATCAGAAAGAAGATTGTATTTACAAAAATAAAGGAAACTGCCAGGGCAATTATTTTGTTCGGATCCGTTGGTATTTTACCAGCTGAAAGTATCATGAAGGTGAAGAGCATCATGGGAAGGGTGAGCATCAAAGCTTTTACAAAACTTATTTGTACAGGTGATTCTGCTTTATTGATTTTGTTTGTCATATGTTTTTTATACCACTTACGAGCAAAATGATGCCAGCATAAAAATAGTAGAGACTTATCAAGCCTGCCGACATTTTACCGATGATACTGAGCACGCCAAAGCCTCTTAGCACACCTATGAGCGGCACAGGGATGAAAAAGAGGGAGGTTCCGATAAAGAACATAAAAAAGAACATAAGACTCTGGAAGAGACTTCCCACAGCCGCCGCATTTATAACAGCAAGCAGAAAGGGCGGGCAGAAATTCAAACCCGTAGCAAATCCTATAACAACCGGAAGCAGGGACGGCCACAATACCTTTATTTTATAAAAATACCTGTTGATATGTTCCGCTGCACAGGATGTCTTGATATTAAAAATACTGTACACAATGAGGGATAGGGACAGGACAATGTAGGCCATGCCGATGATCAATTCCCTGTAACCGAGTGTTTCAAGTACGGTTTTATTGATCCCCCAGGCAATTATACCGAAGATGAGATAACCGAAGAGCCTTCCGGCCAGAAACTGTGCGATTAATGAAACATTTTGAAATACTCCCCTGTTTTCCCCAAGCATATAAGGCACAAGGACGGGAGCACAGTAAGCAAGGCAAACTAATCCATTACTGAGTCCGAGGAGAAAGCCCCTCATCAGTCACGTATTTTTTTGCCTATAGAAAATGCCTTTCCGAGGTATTTGCCTACACCGAAATACTTTCGTATCCCAGGGGCATAGATAATAGGTCTTACTTTTTCGATATCTATGGACTTGTTTTTGCCAATGACCGATTCATCAGCTTTGATGTCGAGGATTTCCCCGATAAACTGGGTATGTAAACCCAGTTCAATTGTATGGATCAATCTGCACTCAAGAGCAAAAGGGAACTCTTCGATGAAGGGGGCGTCTACAAGATTGCTCTTTACCGGAGTTAATCCTGCTGCGGATAGCTTGTCTATCTTTTTCCCGGTTGCTATACCGAAATAATCAGCTTCTCTTACATAGCTTTCGGAAGGTATGCTGATGGTAAAGGCCTTGCGTTCCAGAATATTGACGTATGTATATGTGGCCTTTCTCAGGGATATTGCAGCGCAAGGCGGGTCTGAACAGCAGATGTTCCCCCAGGCAACTGTCATGGCATTTGCTTTTCCTCCTTTATCATAAGTTCCGACAACAAAGACTGGTGCCGGATAAACAACGGTTTTTGCGCCAAGGGACTGTTTCATTTCATATCCTCCTGTTGCTGCTTTTCCGGGGTTTTTTCTTCTGATTCTTTTTCGGCCTCATCCAGCAACTCCCTCAAATAAATGCAAAGATGCCGTCTTTCATAGAGCGGTTTATCAGGGTCATATATTACTAAATTTTCCGGGGTTTTTTGTTTAACCGCTGTTTTCTTGTCTTTTTCCATAGTTGCCGAATATTATGTCACAAAATGGAAAAAATTTAAATACTTTAGACAAGGAAGCGGAGAAATGGAAAAACTGTCGATTACATAGTAAGCAGTATTGAATCGGAAAACTGTGTATATAATAACCGATATAATATCAAACAATGAATAGACACTTATGATTCGGAAGAATATTCCTTCCGTTCTGTGCTGTCAAAGATTTTTATTTTTCCGAATTCGCCGTCAAAACCCGGAGTGATGCGGACATTCCCTGCACGCACACGGGATATGGCTTCTCTGATAAGAGGTGAACCCGCCTTTTCAATATCGTCGAGGGGAGAATCCAGAAGGATTTTAAATTCACTTCCGAGTTTCTGTATGAGTCCCTGATATGCGGCATTTACTTTTTTACTGGCAGGGCCGACTTCAAGGGCTTCTCCAAGGATTTCAGGCAGCGGGATTATCGGGTAAAAAGGTAAAGCGCCAACTGGTTTGAACCCGTTTTCCCTGTCGGCAAGTTTTTCAACCCGGTGCATAACCCCCACAGTTACTCTCTTTCCGCATACAGGGCAGAGATAATTATGTGCAATTGTCTCTCCAGGCGAAAGGTTTACATTACACGACCTGTGTCCGTCATAATGGTATTTGCCTTCCTCGGGAAAGAATTCAATTGTTCCAAGAAAACCATTTTTTGTCCTGACGGCATCCGTTACAGCATCATAGGAGTACTCCGTATTGAAGATATTAGCCTCCCGTCCTATTTTGGCAGGCGAATGGGCATCGGAGTTGGACATAAAGGTGATCCTGTCAAGAGCCGAAATCCTCCAGTTCATGGCAGGGTCGGAAGAAAGCCCTGTTTCAATGGCGTAAATGTATGGGGCAAGCTCATCAAAGCATTCTTCCAGTGTATCAAATCCCGATTCGGCCCCGAATACTGAAAACCAAGGGGTCCAGGCGTGAGCAGGTACAAAAAGGCTTTTAGGGCATATATCCAAAACAATCTTCAGAAGTTCCTTTGCGTCGAGCCCCAATATGGGTCTTCCGTCTGAATGGAGATTTCCTATCCTTGACAGCGATGTATAAATTTTTTCAGCATCAACAAAGTCAGGCACATATATGATGGAGTGGATTTTTCGTGTTTTGCCGTTTTTTTTATAAATAGAGCTGATCTCGCAGGAGAGCATGAAGAAAACATCCCCCCTGCATGAGTCCGGAACATCTTTTGACTGAAATTCCTCTTTCAGCGTGAACAATCCGTTGCCTGCAGGCTCGATCTTCTCCTTAAGCTCGGCAAGCCATGCCGGGTGGGTGAAGTCCCCGGTGCCCATGATAGCAATACCCTTTGTCTGTGCCCATTGCCAGAGCGCCTCAGGACACATATCCCTGCTTGTTGCCCTTGAATATTTTGAGTGAATATGTAGGTCGGCAATAAATCGCATGGCTTATTTGCAGTATGCATGTTTGTCATTCGAGAAGCAATTAAAAATCGAATGCTCAATATTTAATCCCATATTCTCCATTAAGAGAAGCAACAATAAAATATCCGGATTATTTGTACCCATATGGATGTGCTAACCATTTTCTATTCCAGTATCTCCTGAAGATAAACAATGCCATGAGGAATTGTGAGAGATTCATTGTCCACCAAACGGATACGGCGCCGAAACCGAGTAATATTACAAAAATATAAGTCAAGGGTACCCGTATAAGCCAGACGACAAGCCCTACAACTATCATCATGCCTTTCGTATCGCCTGCGCCGTTTAATGCCCCGCCAAGTACTACCCATGTGGCCATAAAAGGCTCACTTATCATACTGATATAGATATAGGTAATACATTCAGCAATAACGATGCTGTTATTCGATAAATAAGGTGCTATCCACTTCGCATTCAAAAGAACAACAACTGTTATAAAAGACACGACAACTATACTTATCAGAGTTGTAACAAGTCCGCCACGAAAGGCATCTTCTTTCCTGCCCTCACCGAGCAGATTGCCTACAACTACAGCATTTGCCATATTAAATGCCATTGCAGGGAGAAAAATAGCCGACTCAATGCGTACGCCTGCTGAAAGGGCTGCAAGAACTTCAATGCTGTGCTTCGGCAAAGCACTTAAAATTAAGAAAATTACCATGGAATTTATTTGCCAGAGCCCCTGAAGGAGCGCCGAAGGCCAGCTTATGTTGACAATGGTTTTCACGATCTTCACAGAGAACCTTTTCAATCCTGCCATTAACGGCCAGGTATAATACATATTCAGTATGCTTCCCAGACAGACACTTATTGCTGTTGCAAGTGCAATTCCTCTAAAACCTGTGTTCGTATGAAACACAATGAAAAAAATCAGCACAGTATTGGACAAACAAACAAAAGCCATTGTTTTGAGGGAGGCTTTTACTTTTTTACATGCCCGCAGTATGGCATTTGTATTGATAAGCAGACAATGAAACAGCACGCCCGCAGCATAAATCCTCCCCAGGGGTATGACAATTGGTTTTAATTCAGAAGGTATACGCAGTAATTCAATAATTACAGGTGTTAAAAAAATACCGGAAATGCCCAGTGCAATACCCAGCGCAATGGTAGCCATAATTGTTGAATATATTGATTCGGCCAGCCGATTACCATTTTTTGATGTAAATATCTGTGAAACCACAGCAACAGCGCCTATGCTGAAAGCATTGCCCACTATAATAAAAACAAAGTAAAGCTGGATTACGAAACCATATGCTGCCTGTATCTCCTTGCTTATCCTGCCGGCTACGAAGATATCTAAAAAACCGGTTAAAAATTCAAAAAACATAATGATCATCATAGGCCAGCCTAATGACCAGCTTTCTGAGATGAATTTACGTATATCTTTGCGATTAGGTAACTGCTTTATGTAGTGCCATGTTGCCGTCATTTGCATATTTTCCTTACACCCTCCTGCCATTACTACTTCACAAATTGCTTAATGGTTTTCCGGTCCTGTTATTAAATCAAGATTAATATAACGGGCATCAACGAGAAGCTCTTTATAACCGGTTAGTTTTATACCCTTCTGCAGCAGAAATCTATTTTTTGCCGAGACTTTCCAGCCATTCTTTTATAACCGGCCGGATTTCAGGGCCGACAACCACACCCATGTGTGTTACATCCTTCAACAGTCTCACCTTCACCTTTGTAAATTGTGAAATTGCAGGCTCAAATTTATCAGCGAAAAATGCTTCATCAGCGGTACCGGCGGCAACAAATAGCGGTTTGGTTATGGCGCTGAGGTCTTTCTTGTAGTTGCCAGGAGCGAAGGATGTACTGAGTCGATAGGAATATGATAAGGTTTCGGTCCCGTCGCGCACCTCTTCCGGCATGTTGAAGTCAATAACAGTCATGCCGTTAAACCATTTGATCCCGATATTATTGAGCATAGTGATCCCGATGATTCGACCGGTATAAGGTCTCGCCCATCCTCCGGAGTATGGGCGGATAGTAGGTGCATTATACTGGAGATAGGGGGATAAAAGCATGTAGGCATCTGCCTGCTGCCCGTATTTACTGCCTGCAAACCGTACTGCCAATCCGCCTCCTGACGAATGGCCGCCCACGATAAGTACTGTTTTAGGATTCTCCTTTCGAATCATGGCGATAAAATCTGCCAGATCATCGTCCAATTGGCCAATGTAGTCGACATCGCCGCGCTTTTCTGGTGAATGGCCATGTCCCCGCAAATCAGGAGTATATACACGGGCCAAGCCCTCAGAGCTTATAAAACTTGCCAGAGGAAGAAAATACCGGCTATGCCATCCCGAACCATGCAGCAGGATAATAGCCCTATCCGATTGAGCCGGGTAGTACCGATATGCCAATTGTTTGCTGTCTCTGGCAGTAAAAGTCTTCAGCATCGGTATGTTTCTGTAGTCGATATGCAGCTCTTTGAATGTCAGATTGCTCTTTTTTGGAGCCTGTTTTTTTGGCTTGCCGCCTATGATCAATGCAATGGAAATCCCGAAATAAATCATTATAAATATGAGAATAGAAATAGATATCCATAAAACAGTTTTTTTCACAATTTACCTCGCATAGATTTGGTTTTCACTTTTGTAATGTTTTTTATTGCCCCGCGGGTTAATACCCCGAAGCTTGCCGCGGGGTGATTCATTTCTTCACGCATTCCAATAATTTGCAATATAACATTTAAATTCCATACCCTGAAAGCATGTTTAAAGTTTTTTCTTCTCAAACCACCGGAAAAGGAACAACCCTCCTATGATAAATATTACGATGACAATCCAGTGGTTTATTCCCAGCGCTTCCGGTATGGTAATCTTCCCGTAAACACCCCATTTCAGAACAGTATTTTTAAGAACAGGGAAGAATTCGGCGAACAATGCCGCTCCGGCAAGCATGCCCAGGATACCCCAAACTGCATCCCACCTTCCTTCACCGAAGGCTCCGAGGGATGTGCCGGGGCAATAACCAAGCAAGCCCCATCCGATGCCGAAGATGAGCCCGCCTATAATGTTGCCCCCCAGTATTGTTGGCTTTATGGAAAGTTTGGCAATGCCGAGGTCTTTCAGCAGATAAACGCCTACCATTGCTACAAGGACCGTGGAAAGCATAAATTTTACAATCGTCATATCAATAAGGCGCAGAGCGCCCAACTGCTTGTCATATCTGATTACCCTTGCCTTTTGCAGGAGAAAGCCGAAAATAATGCCTGTTATGAGACCATATACGAGTTCATTCATGTTTGGCACCTCCCCCGTATAGTATTTTGGCCATGATAACTCCGCCGATAAAGAAACATATTAACGCAATAAATCCGCTTATGGCTAACTGGAGCGAACCGCTCAGTCCATGGCCGCTCGGTCACCCGTCTGCCAGACGCGCCCCGAACATGGCGACTATGCCGCCGACAAAGGCTGCAATTGCCCTTTTTGTCCTGCCCGGCCCGAATCTATTCTCCCACATGGTTGGTACGGCCTGCCACCTGAAACTTTTGGATGTTGTTGAAGCGACAATGGAACCGAAGAATATCCCCACCACAAACATCCACTGCCAGTCAATCTTGGGCATCTCCTTTATGAAATATTCCATCTTTGATACACGCTCTGCATTAAAAGCTTTTTCAATGAATCCTGCCGACCGTACGAACGTTGTTGAAGCTCCCACATATTTCCCGGTAAACCAGACGGAAAACACAAGCAGCAATCCTGTTAATGCTCCGGCAATGTAAGGACTCCAACCCTTTGGCTCCCGATTTCCTTCCATGCTGTACCCCCTTTTACTCGATTTTTGCATATCCAAAATACCTGGTTTACATAATTCATTCTATAGCAAGCAAAACGAAAACTGTCAATCCTGAAAAACATCTCGAGGATGGCCTGACAGCCTTTAAAAGAAGTAAAAATCAATCATTAAACCCATATTTATCTGGCAAATATCATCTTTAATGCAACCAGCAGGAGCACTACGCCAAAGATTTTTTCAAGGACAATATTTGACAATACCATTGCAAACTTTGCCCCAAGAAAGCCGCCTAAAAAAAACCCCAAACATATAAAAATTGCTGCCTGTATATTTACATACCCTTGCGTATAGTACATCCATGCTGCAAGCAAACCAATTGGCGGTACCAGCAGAGCCAATGTTGTCCCCTGTGCCTGATGTTGTGAAAAACCAAATAAAAATACAAGTGCAGGAATAATAATAATTCCTCCGCCAATACCAATTAGCCCGCTAAAGATTCCTGCCACCAAGCCCAATATCACATAGAGAATAATGATAACCATACCATAAGCCTCCTGTATTTTTGTTTCTTACGCTGCATCATGGATAATTTTGACCGGTAGGACGAATCATGATTTCATTGATATTGACATGAGGCGGCAATGTGAGAAGCCAGTAAATACCTTCGGCAATGTCCCGGGGTTCAAGTAATTCGCCGAACTGGTTAACGGTATTGAAAAAATTTTCCTTATTATAGCCTGCTACCTCCTGGAATTCGCTAAGCACAATGCCGGGCATAACCGTGGAAACGCGTACACCATGTGCGCAGATCTCACGGCGAAGAGCTTCCGCAATTGCGGCAACGGCAAATTTGCTTGAACCGTAAAATCCGCCGAAGGGCGAAATGTTTCGTCCGACTACCGAACCTATGGCTATGATGTCTCCTGTTTTTCGTTGAGCCATGTATTGTCCAACCCGACGCATCAGGTAAGTAGCACCAAGAACATTAATATGGTAAAGCTCCTGCCACCGGGATTCATCGCTGCTCAGGATACCGCCTGCCAGTCCATGTCCGGCGTTGACAACAACGATATCATACTTACACCCTCCTCCTTCCCAAGCCAGGGCACGATTCAGAAGCAAATCAATGTCTGCCTGAATGCTTGCATCGCCAGTCACAGCCAGTACTTTGCCGTTCTGCCGGGAGATTTCCGAAGCCAATTCATCCAGTCTGTCTTTACGCCGAGCCTGAATCACCACCGCAGCGCCTGCCTGTGCGAGGGTCAAAGCTGTGGCACGTCCTATGCCGGAACTTGCGCCGGTTATAATGGCTGTTTTGCCAAAGAGAAGTTGATTTGCCGTTCTCTCAATTGTTCTGACATAGCTCATTTTTTGCCTCCATTTTATAATTGCGCAGAAAAAAGGCACCAGTGGAACTGATTTACCGGCGATCCGTGGATCCCCTGATTTTTATCTATTATATCTGAAATTGATATTTATAGGAATTCATTTTGTTTTTGGCCATAGCGCCAGGATCAGTTGGGACTCATAGTTTGGGCGATTAGCCAATTACTCATAGACTGTTTATCGGTGCCGATAGTTCATGCGTACGAATGTCTTTACATTAATCCCATATTACCATTAGATAAGTAACAGTGTCGGGCTAATTTTATTGACAATCCATTAATTTGAATATATATTCATATAGCATGGTCTACTACATTGATTTAACAGCCTATCTACAAAGGAGATAAAATATGCCACGTCCGCGGTGCATAAGCAATATAGGTTTTCTCCCCCAGGTAACATACTTCAAACCGGCAGGTGTAAAGATGGCGGACATTGAAGAAGTCGTTCTCCGCCATGATGAGCTGGAAGCGATAAGGCTGAAAGATCTTCTCGGTATACCGCAGGAAGAAGCGGCAGTGCAAATGAATGTATCCCAGCCTACATTCCACCGCCTTTTATTATCCGCTCATGAAAAAATGGCCCACACTGTTGTTAAAGGCAAGGCACTGAGGATAGATGGGGGAAATGTATCGGTTGATGAAAAATTTATCCCGCCCTGCGGCTGGAGAGATGTGTGCAGGCACGGGTGGAAAGGAGAAGATATATATCAAAAAAGAGATGTGTCAACTATTGAAAAAGATATAGGAATAATGAAAATAGCAATAACAAGTATTGACGGAACCATGGAAGGCATGGTTGACGAGCGCTTCGGCAGATGCAGAAAACTTATAATCTATGACCCTGAAAGCAAAAGCTTTGATGTGATTGAAAATATGCAAAATTTTAACGCCCCCCAGGGGGCGGGTATTCAAAGCGCTCAAAATGCCATCAATGCCGGGGCAAAAACGATAATCAGCGGGCATCTGGGTCCCAATGCATTCAGAGTGCTCGGAGCTGCCGGCATTGAGGTATATACGGTATCGAATAAGACAGTTGTACAGGCAATCAGGGAATTTGAGGAAAGCAGTCTTGCTAAGCTGACAGGTCCGGATGTAAACGAGCACTGGTAGGAAAGGAGACAAGCTCATAGCTAACAACGGAAGCGTAGAAAGAAGCTAAAAACAATCCTTGATTACGCCCCGGGGTTCAAGGCAAACAAGTCAATAATAGAAATATATGCAAAACTAAAATCTATTCTGGAGGAAATATGAATTGTGGAGAAGTAACAGATAATACAGCAGACGATAAGTTGCTGGAGGAAAAACTGGCAAGAATTAACCAGATCTTTGTGGTTCTTTCAGGCAAGGGCGGCGTAGGGAAAAGCACTGTAGCGGTAAACCTTGCCTTAAGTCTATCTTTGAGAGGATTGAGAACAGGCATACTTGATGTGGATATCCACGGACCGAGCGTGCCTAAAATGCTTGGCCTGTCAGGACAGCGTGTGGGCATTAAAAATGAAGAGATTGTTCCTGTTGAGGTCTACAATCAACTGAAGGTTATTTCTATGGGGCTTTTGGTTGACGGGACCGAGACGCCGGTAATCTGGAGAGGACCTATGAAAGGCAAAATTATACGGGAGTTTCTCCAGCATGTGGTCTGGGGGGACCTGGATTGCCTTGTGGTAGACTGTCCTCCCGGTACCGGCGATGAACCCCTCTCTATTGCCCAGATCCTGGGCAAAAAAAGCAGCGCTATTATCGTTACCACACCTCAGCAGGTTGCCACAGTTGACGTGGAAAAATGCATTGTTTTTTGCAGACAGCTCGGTCTTCCCATAGCAGGAATTGTAGAGAATATGAGCGGATTTGTCTGCCCTCACTGTGGCGAAGAAGTAAACATATTTTCATCCGGCGGCGGTGAAAAACTTTCGGAAAAATTCAAGGTCCCTTTCCTCGGAAAGATACCTCTTGACCCGGATATTGTAAAGAGCGGCGACGAGGAAAAGCCTTATATGCACTCTTACGCCAATACAAAGACAGCTCAGAAATTTGATGATATTGTAGAGCGGATAGTTATATTCGGAAATAATGAGAGAGCTGTGCAAAGGACGTAAAAGTGGTTGCAGGTGCACAGGGGGGAGGTTGCAGAAATGGATGGATACAGCGAAAAGGTGCTCGAGCACTTCAAAAATCCCAGAAATGCCGGCACTATTGAGGATGCAAGCGATGTCGGCGAAATAGGAGATCCTTCATGCGGCGATTTTTTAAGGGTTTTTATTAAAGTATCAAACGATAAGGTAACTGACGTAAAATATCAGATAAAGAGTTGTCCTGCTGCCATAGCGTGTGCCAGTGCAATGTCAGAGATTGTAACAGGTAAAGACCTTGATGATGCAATAATGATCACTGAAGATGACATAGTAAATGCCCTGGACGGATTGCCCGAATCCAAGGTTCATTATTCGGCGTTGGCTATTTCAGCGCTTCGGATGGCAATCATGGACTATTTTAATAAACATGTAAGGAGTTAGAATGCTATACAGATTTGACGGAAAGGAGCCGGTTTTCGGGAACGGTACATATGTAAGTGAAACCGCTTTAATAATAGGAGATGTCAGAATCGGGAATGATTGTTATATAGGACACGGCGTAATCCTCAGAGGGGACTATGGTACTATTGAGATAGGGGACGAAACAGCGGTTGAGGAAGGCGTTGTGGTTCATGCGCCGCCTGATGATGTTTGCTCCATAGGCAAAGGAGTAATTATCGGGCACGGAGCAATTATACACGCAAAGAGAATTGGTGATTATTGCGGGATAGGCATGGGTGCTATTTTAAGCATACGCTCCGAGGTAGGAGACGGCTCCACTGTAGCGGAAGGCACAATAGTGAAACGTGAGCAGAAAATCCCCGGAGCGATAATTGCGGCCGGCAACCCGGCGAAAAAAATCCGGGACATGTCACAAAAAGAAAAGGATTCCTGGACCTGGTCAAGAGGTCTTTACGTAGATCTTGCACATAAATATTGTAAAATCGGTATGGAAAGAATTGATCACATGTAAAAACACACGGTATCTTCAAATTAGAAAAAATGGCTTATAAACAATATATAGCAGAGAGGTAAAGATATGAAAATTCATCTTTCAATAAAGGGAGTGGCCCCACTTTATAAACTTTTAGGTAAAAAAAATGACATTGATTTTACGTTTCCCGGGAATACCTTGCAGGATCTGGTAAATGAGTTAATAAAAAAATTCGGCAATGGTGTAAAGAAGGCCATTTTAGACGATAAAGAAGAGATTGATATGGAACTCCGTGTATCTGTTAATCAAATAGGTTTTTTATCTTACGGTGAAAGGATGAACGCGTCACTGAACGAAAGTGATACAATTTATATTATGGGAGTTGGGTGAGGCTGATACAATGTGATCAGTTGATCACAAAAAAATAAATCTAAATAATAATAACAATCGGGATAAAACAACGGGTTCCCCGTGTGAGTATAATATTGCTATTAGAAGGGATTTTATCCAATGATCCGGAAAGACTATTACTTCATACTTAAGTTAACAAGGGATGCCTCAGCCTCTGAAATAAAAAATGCTTACAGGAAATTGGCGCTCGAATATCATCCTGACCATCACCAGGAAGATCCTGATGCCGAAGAAAAGTTCAAAAAGATAAGTGAAGCCTATTCTGTCCTAGGAGATGTGCAGAAGCGGAAGGAATATGATCTTATGCATAACCCTCACTCCACAACGTCATATGTTTATGATCACTTTGATGAGAGAATGGACCGCAGATATCAACTTATGATGAAATGGAACGAACGCTGCAAGAGATCAGGTCTCTTTACAAAAAACGCGATTCTGAAAGTCATTCCGGGGCAACTCTATGAGTTCATTCTTACTCCTCAGGAAGCCCGGCATGGAACTGAAAGGGTGGTTTTGGTTGTCATTGGCAGAAAACGGCAAGGATACCGCGTTCGAATTCCAGGAGGGGTAAGTCATGGAATACAAATCAAGGCAGCCCTCGGAAGAGATGAAAACAATTATATCTTTATCAGGATAACAATATCAGAATCAGCACAGAGTAACTGCATGTGATGGATTTGCATGTGCAACAGAGATTGCGGCAAGCCTTGGTGAACCGAATCAAATTAGGTAGATCAGCCGCAGGTGTGGCGCTACACCTCATCGGTTTTCAGGTTTTGAAAAACGTTGATTGCCCTTTCTGTCTTGCCTTCAGTACATGCATATTTATCCTTTTCGGCATAAATTATACCTCATTGGATAAGAGGCTTGTGGTGGTTTCTGCAGCAGCACTTCCAGGATTTGCCATATTCTTCGAAGGACAGGTGGCGGCCCGTTATGATCTATCCTGAGGTAACTAATCTATTCGTGTAGTAAGGTCTTTTGCATATTTTATGTCAGGAGGTAGACATTATGGAGAAAAAATTTAAATACATCTATGGACCTGTTCCCTCGTGGAGAGTTGGAAGTTCTCTTGGGATAGACCTGCTGTCACAGGAAGAAAAAATATGCAGTTATGATTGTGTATATTGCCAGTTGGGAAAAACAAAATCCCTTACTGCGACGCGGCAGCTTTATGTTCCGGAGGACATGATTGTAAGAGAATTAGAAATGCTGCCTGCCGATATCACCATAGACTACATCACCCTGTCAGGGAGAGGAGAACCCACTCTGGCAATAAATCTGGGCGATACTATTAATACTATAAGGAAAATTAGAAAAGAGGCTGTCGCAGTTATCACAAATTCATCTCTATTGTATTGGCAGGATGTTCAGAAGGAACTTTCTTCTGCTGATTTTGTTATCGCTAAACTGGATGCCTGTTCACAGGATTCTTTCATGGCTATAAATCAGCCATTTCAAGGGGCAGAATTTGATGTCATTGTTCAAGGGATAAAGGAATTTAGGAAACATTTCCAGGGAAAATTTGCGTTGCAGATTATGTTCATGCATAAAAATATTCAATATGCCGGAGATATTGCAGCGATAGCAAAAGATATCCATCCCGATGAGATACAAATCAATACTCCGTTGAGGCCCTGCGATGTTGAACCGCTTAAGAGGGAGGAGTTATCAAAAATAAAAGACCTTTTTGACGGTCTCAATACTGTTTCTGTCTACGAAAGCCAAAAGAAAATCATTCGGCCCATCAGCGATGATGACACACTGAGAAGGAGGGGTAAGATATAAAGAAAATCATACTGATATTGTTGTGGTGCATACCATAGCAGGCACCTTCGGCCAGCCAGTTCTTGTATGGCTGCCCATAGGGATTTTCTGCTCAAAAAACCAACTGCAGTTCTGCCCTTTAACAATACGTTTCAAAAAATTAAAGTTATTCCAATGGTTGCCTGTGGGCAGTGTAATGCCGGGTTTCAATGCAAGACCCAAACCGTCTTTTTCAAAAAACCTCCACTTTATTTCCAGGGAAATATTTGAGAGTCTGTTTGCATTAAATACAGTCTCGACATTTTCCTTAACCCTTCCCCAAATATAGGGAAATCCTGCAACCAGATCCATGTTTTTAAGGTGACTAAAGGATAAAATATCCGATAAACAACGGTGAGGCAAAAAGCGCCGGTTTATAACACCGGCGCTTTTTTATTGTCGCTTTTTCAAAAGACACCTTAAGTTCGGATAGGTTGTTGGCAGTCCGATACCTATACTTATCTTAATGAAAAATGTGGGTTAAAATATCTTTGACAAGAGAATGCGGATATTGTTCAATATTCCAGTGAAGCTTTTTCAGGTGCTCACATTCGGTATTGTTGAAGGCATGGCAGAGTTTCTGCCCATATCATCAACGGGCCATTTCACGTATAAAGATTGTTTATCCGGTCTTTCACGAACGGAATTTCTTAAGACCCTTAAGGCGTTAAAATGTCAGAAAGTAATTTAAACAGCTTGTTGGATTGCCTGGCAAGGGCTGCAAAGGAAGTCTCAGAAGGGGACTACCGGGCTGCCAGTGAGATCTTCGAGCTGACAAAATCAGAAAGATATCCTGCGGGAATAACAGAACTTGCCGAGGCATTCGGCATGATGATTGTTATGGTAGAGGCGCGCGAGGAAAGGCTTGAACAACTTATAGAAAATCTCAGAAGAAAGAAGCTCATGCTCGAAGAGGCATCAAAATCCCTGCGCGAGGCAAACATAGGGGTGCTCGAGGTTCTGGGAAGTGCCATAGCTAAACGGGACCATGGTACGAGCGACCATAACTATCGCGTTACCCTGTACACGCTTAACATTGCCGAGGAGATCGGACATCCCAAAGCGGAAATGAGAAGCCTCATAAAGGGATCTTTTCTCCACGATATAGGTAAGATCGGCATAAGCGACAATATCCTCCTTAAGGAAGGAAAACTGACCGTCGATGAGTTCAACATCATGAAGTGCCACGTGCAGCACGGCTCGGATATTATCAGTAGTTACCCCTGGCTTATTGACTGTATTGATGTTGTTCTCTACCACCACGAAAAATACAATGGTTCCGGATACATGCTGGGATTAAAGGGCAAGGATATTCCCATAAATGCAAGGATTTTTGCCGTTGCCGATGTTTTCGACGCATTGACAACTGTCCGGCCTTATAAAAAGGCCTTCTCCTATGATGAAGCTATAGACATAATGAAAAAAGATAGAGGATCGCATTTTGATCCGGAAATATTCGACGCATTGTACGGGATGGGCGACGCCATCTATAAAAAGGTTTACCTGTCAGACGAAAACTCCATGCGAAACAGTCTTAGGGCATATATCCATGCTTTGTTCGGGGAAGAACAGGAGGAATAGGTAAGACTGTTAAAGTGCATGGTTAATTCCATTTTCAAATCTAAGATGATATCAAGGCGGCAAGGAAGAGCCGACGTAGGCGTACTCAAATAGTACGTCGAGCGGAGGTAATGACGAAGCCAACGATGATAGCGCTTAGATTTGGAAATGGAATAAAATATCTTTGACAAGAGAAGACAGATGTAGTTCAATAATCCGGTGAATCTGCTTCAGACGCTTATATTCGGTATTGTTGAAGGCGTAACAGAGTTTCTGCCCATATCATCAACAGGTCACCTCATGCTTACAGCCCGTTTACTGGGCCTTTCACAGACAGAATTTCTCAAGACCTTTGAAATAGTTATCCAGTTTGGAGCGATCATGTCGGTTATTGTTCTTTACTGGAAGACCTTGCTTGTCAACTTCGAGGTACTCAAAAGGGTGATAGTAGCTTTTCTTCCCACAGCAGCCCTGGGCCTTCTCTTTTATAAAATCATCAAACACTTTCTAATGGGGAGCAACCAGATAGTCCTCTGGTCGATGTTTATCGGAGGGATATGCCTTATTGTGTTTGAACTTCTCCATAAAGAAAAGGACAATGCGGTAGAAGATATCGGCGCCATTCCCTATCGTACGGCAATTCTGATCGGCCTGTTCCAGTCTATTGCCATGATCCCCGGTGTCTCCCGATCGGCTGCTACAATTGTGGGAGGATTGATACTGAATCTGAGAAGAAAAACAATCGTTGAATTTTCATTTCTCCTGGCTATACCGACCATGCTGGCAGCAACAGCGCTGGATTTGATGAAAAATGCAAGTCAATTTTCAGTGGCGCAGTTAAACTTTTTATCTATCGGTTTTATTCTTTCTTTTGTTTTTGCCCTGTTGAGTGTAAAATTTCTCCTCAATTTCATAAAACATCATACCTTTATCAGCTTCGGCATCTACCGGATAATCCTTGCGTTGTCGTTCTGGCTTTTCATATTATAGATCTTTTCTTCCAGAATCCAAATGTCCCTGAACAAATAGGGGATATGTATTTCTTCATCTTTATGCGCTTAATCATTGTCCATCCAGAAACTAATTACTCTTCCTCATACCCGGTTATCATGCTTTTTATATATGAATTCAGCTTCGACCCCAAGGTTGCCATGTAAATGTGTACGAGAAGATAGAAAATAAAAATATAAGCTGCTGTAATGTGAATTGCATCCAAAATCCGCAATCCTCCCATGGCCTTTATCCAGGAGAAAAAGTAAAGAATATCACTGAACAGAATACCGGTAAAAGTGATAATAGGGACAAAGACAAGCATAACCGAGGAGTAGGCAAGTTTTTGCAAAGAGTTGAATTTGTTTTCAGGCAACGGTTTGAAGGGGTTTTTCTTTCCTCTGAAGATATTAAATAGGTAATAAAGTGCCTGTCCGGGCATATTCTTCATGTCCATAAAAGACACAATGTAATGCTTCTTAATATTGCCGGTAAAAAGATTGTAAAATAACCAGAAGAGAAATGACCCTGCCAGAGCAAAGCCGAAATATTTATGGAGCAGTACAACAATTCTGTAATCATGGAATATTTGAATTGAGGGCGCTCTCATTTGAATGCCCGTCATAATAAGAACAAGGACTATAAAAGCATTAGTCCAATGCCATATTCTTATTGGTAAAGGGTGCAGGTATAATTTACTCATTTCTTTGTCACAATCCTTAAAAAAATGTGAATGGCAATTCCAGACAGAATCAACACAGAAAATACTATGCCAACAAGATCAATTAATTTGAAACCGAGTTCATCTATAAGTTGAGTCCGATCTTCTTGCTTTGCCTTCAAAATGTTGTAAAAATCATTAGCGTGTATCTTTCCTTCCCCTAAAAGGCACATATCGATAAATACTGATGTCGGAAAAGCTGAAAGCACAGGTCCTTTGACAGGGATATGGACGGTTTTTCCTTTTTCAGGAATGGAAAGGAACATGGACTCATAGAATGGAGCTTTTTCAGAATGGCATGTGGCACATACTTTGCTCTTGATATTTTTTTCCGAATAGTCGTGGTAACTTTTTGTAATAATAATAGAGCTGTTTATCGTAACTTCTTTTTGAGACCTTTTCTTTAATTCAATAAAAAAATCTGCCAGTTCTTTACAGAAAACAGTGTCATCTTTATTGCGGTCTATAATCTTGCGTAATTCTGTATTATTACCGAATATTTTTTCAAAATATTCAAATGCCAGAGGCTTGACCCTGCCTTCCTCCCTGACGGCAAAATTAAAAACCATGCTTTTTGTTGAATTGGGACTGTGGCAGGTGGAACACTCGAGGTAATTGAAGTGCAGAACTGTATTAGGCAACCATTTGTGTTTATCAATATAGTTTTTGTGACAGCGGGAGCACACAGCAAGCCTTTTCTGGTTGTTCAATTCTTTATATGTTTTTACACGATGGGGATTATGGCAGTCGATACATCCGGCTGAACCCTTTTTAGCATGAGCGGTGTCTTTATATATCCCATATATGCTGTCATGGCAGGTCACGCAAACACTGTCATTGATGCGTTCCTGAGAGACGTGACAGCCAGAACATTTAATGCCCTTTTTGCCGTGGACAGTGAGCTTGTATTTATCTATAGAAGGCAATTCAGGGATAAATATCTTTGGATCAGAGGAAAATAAAGAGGATTTTCCCCCTTTTATCATTACCCTTGTTTGCTGAAAAAGCCCTTTCTCATTGTGACAGGTATTGCAGGCTACCGGTTTCTTCATGACGGAATGAGAGTCCGCTTTAACCAAATACTGTTTTTTTATTTGATATCTGCCTTTATACTCCTTCTGAAGTATGGCCTGAAGATGGTCCCATTCGATGCGATTCAAAAATCCGTTCATGTCAGGGTCTATTAGTTTTTCTTTTATAATATCTTTCATGCCCATATCTATGTTTACCAGTAACTCAGTTTTTGTTGATTTACCGTGACAGGCAAGACAGCCCAGCGCCTTGAGATGCTTTTCCTTTGATGGCAGCAAATTATGCGATACATTCTTGTGGCATTCAAGGCAACTACGCTCTCCTTCTTTTAAAAAATGAACGTTATGACAACCCTTGCAGGAGAGATTTCTTTTGCTGTGAATAGATTTTGAGTATTCTTGGGTTGTCTGACTATGGCAGGTGTTGCATGAGGGTTTCTTTAACTTATCATCATGGAGTACCGAAGTTATATCATCGTGACATTGGAGACAGGTTATTTTCCCATGGTTGAATTCTTTATGTTTTTCGTGACACCCAAGGCAGTATGTTGTCGAGATTGAACTGTGCAAAGAGACAGGAAAAAGGATCAGGAATATGAATATCAGTAAGTTCATCAATGTTGCAGATCCTAAAAGCACTTTCCAATTAAACGTTTGAAAGCGCTTCTTAAGAAAATAAAAAACTTGAGTCAATTATCTTGCGGCAAAGCCGCAAGATATGCAAGCGAATTCACATTACTCCGAAAGGACCTGGGTTTCTTAGAAACTTTTTTACTAAAACCCCGAAAACCTCTATGGAATATGAACAATTTGCCCTGCTGCTCTTTTATCCTCCGCAACAACTTCCAGGGTTCCCGCAGGAATTCGGTGCGCCGCAACATCCTCCCGGAACACTCGGCATGGAATTCTGGCTTGAATTTGCAGTATTGTGCGCCGATAAGAGTTTCTCAAGATGCTTGCTGTCACAGTGTTTGCAATGCAATTCTTCAGCCTTCCCGAGTACTATGAACTCACTGATTGAACCACAATCTTCGCATTTATATTCATATATTGGCATATTTGCCTCCTGTTAATTGGCGTATCCGCTTAATGGGCGCATCCGCCCTGATGACCGCCGCAGGCATTTAAAACGCTCAGTTCCGGAAGCTTATTCTCTAAAAATAAATCGAGATTATCCTTGACTGTCTCTTTCATCGAACCGTAAACTTTGATTCCTGCTGCATTAAGTCCATTTATGGCGCCTGCGCCTATACCACCGACAACCACTGCATCAACATCCTGTCCTCCGATGGCCATGATCGGATTACATGCCCCGTGGACATGATTTAAGTCTTTGTTGTTAACCGTAACAGCCCCCTGGATTTCTGTATCCACAACAACAAATGCCGGGGCAGAACCAAAATGGTTGTACACTATGCTTTCAATACCCTGATCTTCCTGAACTGCAAAACATACTTTCATTATTAAACCTCCGTTTTTTTATTGACTATTTCTATTTGAAGCGCTTTGCCGTTGATAATGACATCGGCAACTTTACTACGAGCACTGTCAAGGATTCTACCGAACGTTGCTCTGGAGATATTCATCTGTCCTGCTGCTTCCTCATGATAGAGACCTTCAAAATCAGCAAGCCGTATTGCCTCTAATTCATCCATGCTTAACACAACCTCTTCGAGTTGAAAGATCGGTATGCCTTTGGGTTTAAAATAGGAAGAATTAGGAGAACAGTTGATACATCTGTTCTTTTTTGGCCTTGACATGTATCTATTATAAGCATATGCCAATAATATGTCAAGGACTAAGTACTATTTCAAATCTCCAAAGAGTTTTTATGTATTAAAAAATAGAGTTTTAATACTTATATCCGGAATTGAGCTATGATTTTCCCGATTTGACCCAGGAGTAAAAATTACCCATTGTGTAGATTGCTGCCAGAGGGTTATGACCGGTGACCCTGTCTTTTACGGCAAGGACCGTTGTCGGCGCATCGGCATATTTGAAAAAGAGTGAATCGTGTCCCACACAAAGGCCGAGGAGGATGTTGAAGTCTGTTTCGGCCTCATTGGCCACCATGGCCTGGAGAATGGGGTTGCACATGGTCTCATGTTTACCCATCTGGATTTTTTCGTCATCTTTAACTCCAATTTCATCCTTGGAAACACAACCGGCCTTGCAAACAATGGATACAACATCAAATCCATGATGCTCCGGCATCTCGTTTACAAGAGCAGCTTCTTTTGAAAGCCCCATACAGAAAACAAGACCGAGCTTTTTATATGCCATTTTTTCGGCAAATTCTACAATTTCAAGTATTCTTGGTTTTACTGGATGCATAACAAAAGGTTTTTTATCCCTCCCGGCATAGCACTCACCTTCCTGGATAGATGCCTGTCTGGCAAATTCCCGGATATCTTCTTTATCATATTCCTTTCGGGCTTTTTCCAATATTGTACGAGACCCCATTGTCGGGCAGCCCTTTGCACCCTTGCCCTTGGGGCTCATGCAAGCCCGTTCACGGATCGGATGTTCACAGGCTGCACATTGTGATATAAGCTTTTTTTCCATTAAAATCCTCCTCTTCCTTTAATCTGATTTTCGGCTGCTGCTGAAACCCTTTACCCAAACTTGTTATACGAACAGCTTATCCCTCACAGATTATTTAAAAGCCCCGAGTTGGCATGGAGATATCTTGATTTTCATTGTCTCACACACTGCTGCAATCATCCGTTTGGATATTCCGAACCTCTTTGCAAGTTCCCATGATGAAAAACATGAAAGCCGGCCGTTGACAAGGGATGACTTGACGGCTGATTCAATTTCAGGATTCAGTTTATCGGATAACTCAGGAATGCTTTTCTCTTTCCCGTGACCGAAAAGACCAAGCTGGCATCCGCCTATTCGAACTTCAAGCAAGTCAATCGCTGTTCCTACTTCAGCAGGATCCATATTCAGTTCACCCGCTATTTTGTGGGCTTCGGCGCAGGATATTCTCTTTTCAGAAATTTTCTCTTTTATCCGTGCGGCAATCATCTCATTTAATTCCGCGCCAGCTCTTTTTCCCGCATAATGTCCAGCATCTTCGTGTGTCATTGTTTTTTCTCCTTAAATTTTTATTTCAATATTGTGGTCTCTTTTTTGCCCTTATTATAGAATATATATATGATCCGAAATAAATCAACCATGTATCTACATACTATCATCCATTTTTGAGGCCTGTGAATTGCAGCAGTACTTGCATTAAGCTTATAAATCGAATAATATTTTGTATGTCCGATATACTCATTGTATTCCATTCTCAAACAGGCAATACGGAGAAGATGGCTGAAGCTGTTGCGCGGGGTGTTGATGCAGTCGAAAATGCACGAGCTGTTTTCAAACGGGCTTCCGATGCTATAGCCCAGGACCTGAAAAACTGCAAGGCCATTGTAATCTGCTCCCCGGAATATTTCGGCTATATGGCCGGTGCAGTAAAAGATTTCTTTGACAGAACCTATGAGGAGTTAAAAGACGATCCTGAAATATGGAAAAAGCCGTATTGCACAGTTATCAGTGCAGGGAACGACGGAACGTTTGCATTGAGCCATATTGAGCGGATTTGCAAGGGCTATCGTTTCAAAAAGGTGCAGCATCCAATTATATGTAAAGGTCCGGTAACGGAAGATATCCTGGCAAGATGTTTTGAACTCGGCAGCACAATTGCCGAAGGCGTCAATGCCGGGATTTTCTGATAATACCGATAATCCGGGATGTAGAGACACGAATTCCAGACATACCTATTTTGAACAGGAGGAGCTTTAGTGGATATCCAATCAATCACTTGTGTTTATTTTTCACCCACAGGAACAACAAAAGTAATCGTGGAAAACATTGCAAAAGGAATGCAGGCCGGGCTGATAGAAACGGTGGATTTCACAAAACGGTCTCAGAGGAATAAACATGTTTTTGGCAACGAAATTGTCATTCTTGGAGTGCCGGTATATTATGGTCGGGTGCCTGAGGAAGTAACGGCCTGTCTTTCAGCATTTACTGCGAAACAAACGCCTGTAGTACTTGTTGTTGTTTATGGGAATCGCGCTTTTGACGATGCCCTGAAAGAGCTGTACGATATCGCAGCAGCGCGAGGGTTTATCCCCGTTGCAGGAGGTACCTTCATAGGAGAGCATTCATATTCTTCTTCCGCTTACCCGATAGCACAGGGAAGACCTGATGAAAGCGACCTTGAAAAAGCGCGCGCATTCGGCGGCATTATAAGGGAAAAATTGCTTCATCTTGAATCTCCGGAAAAAGCAAATCTTATTACTGTGCCTGGGAATTTTCCCTATGTTGAAATGAAGACATTGAATCTTATTAAGGAAGCACGAAAAACAACATCATTTGCACCGCATACAGATACAAACCTTTGCACCTGCTGTGGAAAATGCGCCGAAGTCTGCCCCACAGGGGCTGTTGCACCAGAAGAACCCTATGCTACAGACAAATGGCAGTGCATAATATGCCATGCCTGTGTCAAAAACTGCCTCCCTGGGGCAAGACAGATGAAAAATGAAAGCTTTGACGCTAAAGTTAAGTGGCTCTATGATATGTGTCAGTCAAGAAAAGAACCGGAATGGTATCTTTAGTCAGTTTCCGTCCGGAAAGGGTCCTTTTCCGCCCCGGCGGCGTCAATCTGCGGTCTTTCTTGTGCGGCATACATGTTGTACACCTCCGCGCAACCCCTTGCTTTTCTTGCTGGAACAAAAAATTCCTCCTTTCCTATCCGGAAACTCAGGATGGAAATTAATTATATTTCAGTTGAAAAAACTGTGTATTTACGGCAAACTAATAAGCCAATGTTCATATAGGATTATGGAATTATTGGGAAGATAGAGAACAATTTCATAAAAGGCAGGAGTAGAAATGAAAGAGATGAAGAATTCACCGTCGGCAGGAACAAAGTATCACATTATGCACTTTGAAGCATTAGGCCCGGAAGCAGTATATCTCGAAGAGGAAACGTTAAAGGCAAAAGAGCTGGGTGAAATTCCGGCAGATCACACATTCATTATCACTCCGAGCAACCTTCAGGAATATCTCAAGGAAAATCCCGGAACTGTTCTGCCTGATATAATAACTACAAAAACACATTCAATCCTGCCGGAGCCATACCTGAAGGAACGTAAAAAAAACATCATAACGAGGAGTGCAGGGTATGACCATTTTGAACATCTCGCAGAAAAAGCAAACATAGCCTCTCTTCGCGAATATTGCGTAAATGCAGTAGCGCAGACAGCAATGAAATTCCTCTACGCAGCAGCAGGCGAAATGAACCATTATGAAAAAAACATAGAGACCTTTGAAAGGAAGAATTCAAATGCCTTTATGGAACTTGACAAAGAGCGGATTCTCACTGTTTTTGGCGTCGGCAAAATCGGGAAAAGGACTTATGAACTTGCTGAAGCAAACGGGTTGACCGTGCAAGGGGTGGATATAAGACAGGAAGAATTGCATAATATTTACGGCAAGGCAGTGAAATTTGTCTCCAGGGAAGAGGCAATAGAATCAAGTGACATAATTATCAATGCCATGAATCTTACAAAAAACAAAGATAGCCGGTTTTATAATGTAGGGTATTTTTCCCGTGAATACCTTTCAAAGGCTAATAAAAATCTCATATTTATCAATGTAACACGGGGAGAGATAGCCCCGGAAGCAGTTTTGCTGGAGCTATATGAGTCCGGAAAAATAACAGGTTTGGGCCTGGATGTCTTCACAAACGAATCCGAGTTTGCACGATTGCTTCTTGGCGACGCGGTAAAAGGTACAGATCTTCTGGCAGCTCAAAAACTTGTTAACATGTCGTTAGAGCGAAAGGCAAACATTTATGTGCAGCCTCACCAGGGTTTCAACTCCGACCTTGCGGCAAAAACCAAGGCAGTTGAAGCGATAAAACATGTTATATCATGGTATAAAAACAAGGGGAAGAGCTTCGACGACCAATTGCCGTACTATTGATATCAACTCGTTTCATCGATATAACTTCGTTACCTCGTCGTCACACGTCCGCTATTCCCGGGGCTCACGTCGCCCCCTCCATCAGCCAAGCTGCCGGAGCCTCCGCTTCTCGCTCACTGTGTGAGCTAAATAAGTCCTTGTACACCTGTTCCTGTCCTTGCTTGGCGGGAGTCTGTCCTCCCGCAGAGAGCGGTGGTTTCTCCTCGTTGCCTCGTTCTATCTATAAATCCGAATTGATACGAGAGTCTTCTCCGGGTTTCTCCGGCGGTTTACTCATTACTGAATTGAACTGCTCTATGATGTTTGATACCGGGATAGCTTCTGTATTACTGATGGCATTACGCTGTTCAGTACCCAACAGCCACATATTCTGCATATGAATGGGATTCCGGTATGGGCAGGTTGTCTTCAAGCATACCCTGTACATGCATTTCAACTGCCTCATGCATGTTTTTTTCTGCCTCATCGAATGTAGTACCTGTGGCTATGCAACCCGGAAGATCAGGCGAATACGAAGAGTAGTTACTGCCCGCCTTTTCAATAACAATCAGAAAACGACGCATCCTACTTCACCTCCTTAATGTTTGCCTGTTTCTTGACACTGTTTAATGTGCCCGGTGAGATATCATCATTCATATGACCTGCTATGGTAACCCGCCCCGGCTTTTGAACATGTTTATACTGACGGTGACTCCCTTTTGTTGTAACCAGATACCACCCATCGTCTTCTATCAGCTTTATAATATCACGGATTTTCATGATAATCTATTGTCCTGTTCTAAAGACTTTTGTTTAATTTGAATTTTAGCTTTTTCAACCATCCTTGCGTTGAAAAGTCTAACTCTGTGAAATAAAAAATACAAATGTTTTATAATATTTATGCTACCAAATAATTTTAAAACAGCTTAACCTTTCTGAGCGAACAACTAAAACCTCTACCCTCCCCCGCTTTTGTCGGAGATTATAACATTGGTCGAGGATATAATATTCAAAACAGCGGGCTGCTCTATAACAAATCGACCCCGTAAGGGGCGTATGCCCCTAATGCCTTACATTCCATTGTGCATCATAGACGGTGTTTCCGCAAACCCACCCCCTTACATCGCCTTCTTTGTCCAGGATAGAGCCGTTTTCGGTAATCCGGTAGGCGTCAAATCCAAAAATATCGCGAGCTGTAATCACAGGGGCCTGCAAGTCAGTTGCAGAAACAAGGAAAAACAGGATAAATAACATGTAAAAAATGACCTTATACATACGTCCTCCCAGCACTACAATTTGGTATTGTCAAAAGTTACCATCATATTGTTTTGTTTATGGAGCATTTATTAGCTCTTTTCTCCTGGTCGGTCAGTGGCATGATTGGAATATTCATCTTCGGCGCTCTGCTTCACCTTGCGATCCCCCGACGCAATTATTGCCCCCTCTCCCTTTTTCCCTCCCCCTTGGAGGGGGGAGGGTTTGGGTGGGGGTGAAACACAATTGATGGCTTCTGGCCTGCAAGTCTCTCAGCCCATCCGAATCTGAAACATCCCTGCCATGCCGCTGACCACCCAAGCCTGATTCACATACACGTTTATGTTAATCAGGCGGAAATGAAGAAGGATTTCTTCATTTCACATACTTCCTGTTACCTCCCCCTTATTATGACTTGTAAGGGTTTATCTTTACTCAACCTTCTTATCAATCTTTCATTCAACTTTTGACAATGCCCTACAATCTATCTTTTGTTATGCATAAAACCTGTTATATTCCCGGTGAACCAAAAAGCTTGCTATTACTGTCAGCCGATGAGATGCACATGTACTCAAAATCCTCTTCTCCGATGATTTCATATTCATCATCTTTTTTAATACACGCTTCCTGTAATGCATCCTTCAGGTTAAATGCGTCAACAATCCTGCATATGTCGTGTACCATGAATGCATATAGCGGCATGATATTCACCTCTTTCATGTTGCTGGTCTTGAAACATAAATGATTCTATCAAATGAGAGTGACAACAGTATGACAGTGAGAAAAACAATTTTAAATTTTTGATTTTAAATTTTGAATTAAAATAGAGATAATAATTGAAGGACTTTACGAATGATTTTATGCTGGTGTTATAATTCCATCCTGTAAGGTGTAAACCGGTATGTTTCCGTTGTATTCCCTGAAAATGCCCAATGTTTCCGGGTGGCAGGTAAAGAACAACACCTGATGTGTTTCAGAGAGCTTGAGTATGGTTTTTGCGGTTTGTCGCGCACGTCCGGGGTCGAAGTTCACCAGTATATCGTCCATAATCACGGGCAGTTTTTCCCCGTTGACTGTGAAATTTGAGATATAGCCGAATCTTATGGCAAGATATAATTGTTCGGCAGTGCCCCGGCTGAGTTCTTCAGGCTGCTTACGCCGTCCATCACGCATTATGACATCTATGGCATCTTCCCCGATGGGGGCGATGATTTTTTCATATTGTCCGCCGGTAATGGTTTGGAAAAACGCACCGGCATCATGAATTACCTTAGGCTGCTGCTCCTGTTCAAATTGTCTCCTTGCCTCGCCGAGGAGAAACCTGGCAATGGCATAGCATGCCCAATCCCTGGAAAGAAGACGTATCTCTTCCAACAGGCCCTCTTCTTCCGTTCTCAGACGGGATATATCGTCTGCTGAGGCCAGACGGGATATTTCCTGGGTCAGGTCGGCCTTTTCCTGGCGGCAGTGATTGAGTCTTATTTCCACAGACTCGAGTTTTTCGGAAAGCGAAGCATGAGTGGTATTGAGAAAGGTATTGTCCAGGGTTTTCAGCTTTTCTTTAAGCGCTGTGATATCATCTTCCCCTGAAATGACCTTCAAAGCCCGTTCTTCCTGGCTGATCCTGTTTAACAAATCTGTCCTCTTTGCGAAAAAACTGCCCCTTGTCCTGAACTCCTCCTGATCCTGGCTGTTGCCGGCCTTTAAGAGCGTCTCGATCTCCTTTTCAAGGCCTGCAATCTTTTCATTGGAAAGGATAATCTTTGCCTCAATATCGGGTATCTTCCGGGAAAGCTCTTCTTTCCTTGCCCGGTTTGTCTTTGTTTCATCAAGGTCTTCCCCGAGTTTGTCAATCGCAGTTATTAAGGACTGTATTTCAGGCATTGCCTCGCCAAGTTTTTCAAAGACTGTCCTTGCCAGGCTCAGATATGTCTCTATTGAGTCCTTCTTATCCCCGATCTGTGCAGTCAGTTCGGCCTTTTCATGTATTAACCGTATGCACTCGTCTATTTTCTGGAATGCCTCGATAGCAATAGCAGGGGATAACTCCCGGTCAAAACCATGCCCCCCAAGCCAATCCTGCCAGGATGCATGAGCATTTTCCCCGTTGATTGCAACCTCTCCGAGGCGGTCTGCTGCCTCCTGCAATGCACTTTCTATCTCTTTGGTTCTGGCTTTCTTTTCTTCCAGTATCTCTTCGGATAATCTTCTTTCATGGCGTTCTTTTTCTATTTTACGATTTTCTTCCAGGAAAAGATCAACACCTGAAAGTAATTCCACAAGGCCCTTTCCTATCAAGTCTGTAAGAGAAGGGATGTTTTTTGTAAAGGACAGGTATGCGTCCTTAGTTTCTTCCATCAGAGAAATTCTCTTTTTTATTTCATTTATATGTTTGATCCGGGTCTTGACGGTCTCGATCTTTGTAAAGATAAGATTGACTATTCCGGGTAATAAGCCCGGCTGGAGTCCAAGCTCAATCAGGTACTTTTCCCAGTCATCTTTAGCCTTTTGCAAGTTTGATTCACTGTCATCAACGGACTTTGCCTGTATTTCTGTTGATTGCTCCATTTGCAGGACATGGTTTTTGAGGGATTGCGCCTCATCGAAAAGCCTTTTTTTGTTATCGGCAATGCGGATGCCCTCGTCTATGCCGATTTCAAGGCTGTCTATATTGCCGGGCTTAATCGGAATATCCACGCCAAGTCCATCAGCCAGTCCGATAAGTTTTTCAGAAAGTCCGGTATATTGTTCCTTTATTCCAAGAAGTTGTATATCAATGGCAGATACCTGCTGTTCAATCTCTGAAAGATGCGCCTGCTTTTGGGCGGTCAGTAGCGCTTGTTTACGGAGGGTATTGCGATACACAAAAAAGATCATCATGCCAATAACAACAAGTATACCGCCTGCAACTACGCCCATTGTCCAGGCATTGAGGGCAGCGAGTATGCCAAAGACTGCCAGGCCCAGTATGGTTGCAGCAAAGGTGGTAAGTTTAAGCAAATTGAGTGAATGCCCGTTCTCAACCGGGCCCTGACGAGTCATTTCCTGGTTTTTATCTGACAGGCGTTCTTCAAGATGCCTCATTTCCGCAGCAAGACGATCCTGCTCAAAGACGCAGCTTTTCAATGTCCGCAGCGTTGCTTTCTTCCCTGCCAGTTCATCCCTGGATGCTGCAGGTGTATGTTCCATGTTTTCCAGTTCACGGGCCTTTGCATCATATTGTTCGCGGGCGTTTTTCAGTTCAATATGCATCGATTCGAGCCTTGTTCGAGCCTGGGTGCAGTCCTGTGCGGCTTTTGCCAGTGTGGATTCATGTGATTGGACCTTCTGTTGCGCAGAGATAGAACAGTCAAAATCGAGTATGTTTGCCTCAGTCCATTCGGGCGATATTTCCTTTACGGCTTCAACAAGTTCACCCCTTGCTTCTTCCAGTTCTCTCAGCCTTTGCGGCAGATCCATTGCAATTGAAGCAAACTGATCCCTGCCTTGCTGCAGGGCAAGGATGGTCTTTTCATCCGCTTCGACAGGCATATCAAGATAACGCTCAACATCTTTTTGCGACTGTACCTGCGCAGCAAGGGCTGTTTCGTGTTCCTCCTGTTTTGACTTGACAAGACGTTGAGCTTCTTCCCTGTTGGACCTCATAGTTTCCAGGGATTTCTGCTGTTTCAGGATTGCCTCCCGTGTAAACAATGACCTGTCCACCTTCAAAATCCGTTCTTCAGTCCAGTCTTTTCCAAGAATGTTGAGGATGTCGAAAATATCCTTTTTTATGAGTTCGAGCTTCTCGCTCATAACCGGCATGTTTTCTTTTGCAAAAACGTAACCTTCCTTTTTATCAAGAAGGGTTTTTATCGCTGTTGTTTCTCCGAGTATCTTTTCATTGACATGTATGGCCTTAATCTCTCTTGCCAGATTGTCCCGGTCTGAAACAAATTCACTAAGGATCTCCTTCTCCCTGGAAAGCTTTTCAAGCTCACGGTCCAGTCTTTCAACACCGTTTTCAGGGAAACTCTCCACTACCAGCTGGAGTCCAGCCAGTTCTCTTTGGTGATCCTCTAAGGAAATCCAGTTATCCCAGAGCTTCAGGTATGTCTCTATCAGGAGCTTTTCCTTATTGACAGACCTATGTTCTTCCTGCAGCATTTCAATTTCATGTAACTTTTTTTCGAGCGCTTCCGAGGCTGCATCGTATAGCTCAATGCCTGTGCGTGCTTGCCGCAGACTTGTCCTCACAGCTTCAAGCGCAAAGAGTTTCTGGTTTATCTGAGGGTTTCTGCCTCCAGGTTTGAATAAGTCTCCCATTTTTGTTTCTATTCCTGTTATTGCCTTCGGTAATGAAAGCATGGCTGTACCAATGCCTGCACTGTAAAGAACATTTTTCACTGATTCATTGTCCAGGGTGTCAATGGTCTGAAGCTCGTTTAAACTGAAGGCATAAATATTTTTGAAGAGTTCACGTGTAGTATTACCGAGTATTTGATGTAATTCCTCTTCGGTGCCTTTTCGCCCGTCAGCATACGTAACGGTTACTGAGCCCCCTTTTTTGCCGGACCTGCGTTCAATCACAGCCTCCCCGTAGAGGCCTCCGGCAACGGTAATACTTCCCCCCTGCCGTCCTCCGGCAAGGGCCGGGAAATTGTTCTCTTTTGTGCGATTGTCACGAAATCCGAAAAGAATATCCCTGATAAATGAAAGACAGGTTGATTTGCCTGTTTCATTGTCTCCGACAAAGAGCGTAAGCCCCGGCAACAGGTTTCCTACCGTAATATTATGAAAAATACCGAAGCCGTCTATAAAGAAACGAACGATCCTCACTCGTTGCCCTCCAGCATATTCACGCAAAGAAGGGCAGCCCTCTCAATTATCCTGTTCATTTCATCCTGAGATAGTTCCTGCAGCGCCTTTTGAATATGACGGTTTTCAAAAAGGTCTGAAAGGACCGGTTTAAGCAATTCATTGATCCCGGTAGCCGGATCATTGATCTCCTCTGCTATTTTCACTACCTGACTGAGAAAATCCCCGCGTTGTTTTATTTTCTCCAGGTCTGTCTCAGGACGGCAGTTTGCTTCTATTTCCTGTATCCATACAAAGGGGTCTTCAGAGGCAAAGGCTTCCCTGGTACGATCAAGCAGGTCAAGTATGGCGTGCTCCTTTTGAAGCTCATTATACAGCGGGCTGCTTCCTTCAATATCCACTCTTAAGACAACAGCCCTGGTATTGGCACAGCTCTCTATAAGTTCCTGGATATTTTTTGATATTGCCCTTTCCAACTGGTCAACGGTATTCATACCATCTATGCTCACAGTAGTGCGAAGCCATCTGGCTGTATCGAGAGGACAGAATTGAATATCTGTTACAGACCGGTTTTCCACATTAATAAGATAACAGCCTCTTTCACCCTGCTCGCGGATGTTGCGCCCCTGTGTGTTGCCGGCATATACCACGTAAGGGTCAGTATAGAGAACCGCTTTTTCATGCACATGCCCCAGTGCCCAATAATCCATGCCGAGGCTCGTCAGGTCGGACAGCTCGCATGGCGCATAAGGGTCGTGTCCCGTATTTGAACCTACATTACAATGGAGAAGTCCGATGTGAAAAATACCCGGGTCCTCCTTGCCGAATTTCCTTGTGAGATTTTGTGTTTCATTGCTTTTTGTGTGGCTGATGCCTGAGATGAGGGCTATGGGAATGTCATTTTGCCCGTTCACTGTCTTTGATTCTACTTTATTGCCGTTAAAGATGTGAACCGTATCCGGCCATTCTATTGTAGAGGATTGGCTGTTTATGGGATCGTGGTTGCCGTGGACCACAAAGGCATGGATGTTATGTTCCGACAACCGGGCTAGGCCGTCGCGGAATTTTAACTGAGCCCGGAGACTTCTGTCTGCGCCGTCATATACATCTCCTGCAACCAGCAGGAATTGGACTTGTTTTTGAATACAAAGGTCTATCAGGGCATTGAATGCATCAAAGGTTGCCGAGCGCAAGGCATTGCCCATGGATTTAGCGTCAGTTGTAATTCCCTTGAACGGGCTGTCAAGATGTAAATCTGCAGCATGGATAAAGCTGAAGGAATTGTATTTTTTCATTTTACCGGGGCTAACGTCGCCCCCTCTCCTTTCCGTATGCACGAAGGATGTACGCTCACTTATGTTCGCTTGGACGTCCGCTTGCGCTGGGACGCAAGTAAATGCATTTACGTCCTGCGTCCGAAGGAGTATAGCGACTGAACGTCCTTCGGCCCTCGGGTAAATAGGAGCCTCCCGCACCCGCAAGCGGGTACCCGGCCCACCGTGTGAGCTATTTAACGCACTGACGCTTACATTTACCGGGGCTAACGTCGCCCCCTCTCCTTTCCGTATGCACGAAGGATGCCCGCTCACTTATGTTCGCTTGGACGTCCGCTTGCGCTGGGACGCAAGTAAATGCATTTACGTCCTGCGTCCGAAGGAGTATAGCGACTGAACGTCCTTCGTCCCTCGGGTAAGCGGTCGCCCCCTCCACCAGCAAAGCTCGACCCACTATTTTCCAAATACCTTTTTAAGCAGGTCTGTAACCTGCGCAGCAGGATCGGTTCGGATCTTCTTTTCCTCCTGACCAACCATATAGAAGAGCCCCTCAAGGGACTTATCCGTTACATACCGGTCAAGATCAAGGGATTCCATTTTGCCGAAGGGGACAGCAGAAGTATATTTTCCGGTCATCTCTTTATATGAGCGAGTGACGCCCACCTCGTTCATGCTTTTTGAGACAATGGGCTTAAAGGCTTCCTGGAGTTTGTTAATGGTTTTTGATTTAAAATATTCTGTTGCAGCAGTATCGCTGCCGCTGAGAATTTTTTTAGCATCCTCAAAGGTCATTGCCTTAATTGCGTCGACAAAGTATGCTTTTGCTTTGGGGGCAGCCTTTTCCGCAGCACGGTTCATGCTTAACACGAAATTATCCACCTGTTTCTGGTAACCCAGTTTTCCCAGTATATTTGCGGCATCCTGAATCTTATCAGGCATCAATATCTTAATTACCTGATTTTTAAAATACCCGTCGATTTTAGAGGTCGAAGTCACTGCATTGCCTGTGCCGATGGAAAGCGCCTCCTTGAGGCCTGATACAATTGTATTGTCATCCTTGTCGCCGCCGATGCTGCCTGTAGGGAGCTTCACACCTTTCATCAGGTCATCAAGTGTTCCTGCATGGACAATAAATGTTATTATTATTAAAGAAAAGACGGACAGTAAAAATATCTTTTTCATGTATTCCCCCTTTTTTTATTTTGGATATTTTAAATGCAATATTTTATATCGCTTATCTATCAATATGCCATTACACAGAGTAAATGACAACATTTTTCCCCCATCCTGTTGACAGAAAAAAACTGCTCTGCTAACATCCTTTAGCAAGAGGATGGTATTCCCGCCCTTAATGGAATGCCTGTAGGCATATTATGAAACCGCCCTATAAGATAGTTTTTTTCTCTTCTCTTTCCATCCTTGCATTTGAAATTGTCCTTATCCGGATATTTTCAATAAGACTTTCCTACCACTATGCGTCGCTTATCATCAGTGTTTCCATGATTGGACTTGTCATCGGAGGAATTTACACATACCTGAAAAAAGATAAAGAGATTGGAGATTTAAAGGCCAAAAAATTCGGCAATATTGATTTTTTTAAATACGCAGCCTCTGAATCTTTGAATGTTCTTATCTTTTCTCTCTCCCTTTCCTACCCGGTGATTTTTATCATTTCAACCCTCATACCCTTGGACCCTTACAGAATGCTGTGGGAGAATATACAGATACTTTACCTCTTTTCTTTTATCGCGCTCTTTTCAATACCCTTTTTCCTCTACGGCGTCATACTTTCCACATCCTTGCAGAAACATCCACCATTGACTGGCCGGATATACGCTTCAGACCTCATAGGAGCATCATGCGGGGTTGCACTGGTAGTATTCCTTATGAACAATACGGAGATCGAATTTATTGTTGTTGCATGTTCAATAATTCCGGCACTATGTATTTGTTTTTCAAAAACCGCCGGAATTTTAAAGACTTTATGCATCATCATCATACTGGTTTTGAATATTCCTATCTTACTGGGTTTATTCATCGTAGATATCTCGCCATATAAAGGATTGATGCAGGCACTTAAAGAAGACGGATCAAGACATATGCAAACAATCCATACTTCCCATTCGAGGCTCGATATATTTGAAAATCCAAGAATGAAGCAGGCGCCCGGGTTGTCTCTCGCATGGACAAAACCGATCCCTCAGGGTCTTGGCATGGCGCTTGACGGAGATACGGCAGGAGTCATGCTTAAAACAAAGATTATTTCCGATTACTGCTATTTGCCTTTTCTGCCATCCGCCCTGCCCGATCTCCTTGTACAGCCGGAGAATGTTCTCGTTGTCGGGTTCAAAAACAGTCCGGATGTATTTATGCCTTATTATTTCGGCGCTAAAAATGTCTATAAGGCAGAAAAAGATCTTTCCATTTTGAAGTTTCTGTCCGGTTGTTACGACAAGGATAGTCTTTATCGAAAATCATTATACAATTCTTCAGGGAGAATGCTGATAAAGCATATGGAAAAACAACCCGATGTAGTTTTCATATCAAAAACAGGCTTTTCTCTGTCAGGTACATTCGGTTTGCAGGAAGACTATGATATGACCGCAGATGCATTGGGGCTCTACCTGTCATGCCTTAGCAAGAAGGGTTTTCTTTTTATTCAGATCTTCATTCTGCCTCCTCCACGTTACGAATTGAGGATATTGAACAATATTATTTTCGCGCTTAATTCGCAGGGCATTGAAAGTATTGACAGGCATCTGCTCATATACAGAACCTGGGATACGATAAACTTTCTTGTGAAAAAAGCCCCCTTCACAGAAAAAGAATTGGAGATGGCCCAGTCTTTCCTGACAGAAAGGGAGTTCGAGAAGGTTTTTCCTTTTTTAGAAACAGCCGGGAAATATATATCAGGGCTCGATTATAAACGTCTTTTTTATCCCCTGATGGAAAAGACAAATAATTCAGCATTTATCGATAGTTATCCCTTTGATATAAGGGCAACCACCGACGACAGACCTTTTTTCCACTATTTCTTAAAACTCACTAAAATAAAGGAAATTTATGGAATCACGGGAAAGAAATGGGCATATTTCCTTCATGAAGGCATGGTGCTACCCTTTGTTCTGATCTTTCTTGTAATCGTTGTCATCCTGATCTTTGTATGGGTTGCTTTATGGTGTCTATTTTCACATCCGACGCCTGAGAACCGGCCATCGGCAAAGAAATCAGCTTTATGTTATTTTGCCTGTATTGGTTTTTCTTTCATGTTTGTTGAAGTTTTTTTTATCCATAAGCTGATACTCCCTTTCGGTTCACCTGTAAGTGCATTCTCGGTTGTCCTTATAACCCTTCTTATAAGCGCAGGCTGCGGGAGTCTGCTCAGCGGCCGCATACCTGCTGAAAGACTGACATTTGCAATGGCGTTTACCCCTTTGCTGCTCGTGACATATTTATGCTCTTTGGATTTTTTACTGAAAACTACTGCAGGTTTTACACTGATTATTCCTGCAGGTGTTACGATGGGTTTCTTTTTTCCCGCCGGTATCAGGTTGTTTTGTCCGGACTACAAGACCATACCGCTGGCCTATGCCGTAAACGGTGCCGCATCAATTGTAGCACCGCCTTTAGCCTCGCTCATTGCCGTAGAATACGGATTGAGAGCCCTGATTATTATGCCGGCTATTCTATACTGCCTGGCCCTGTTTTTTATTGTTCCTGAAAACTGTATGGCAACATTCCGCAAATGGATTCGCTAATATCCGATACTGTTGCCAATGAAATATCCGGGTTTATCTTTTCTGCACTTCTCCGGTCATAGGGACAAAGGCTACGCCGCCCAGTTCATTTATCGTGTGTTTACCCTTTTCTTTTCTGACAAGTGTCAGATTCTGGTAAAAAACCGTACTGCCCAGGGGTATGATGAGTCTCCCGCCTTCTTTCAGTTGGGCAAGAAGCGGAGGAGGTATATGATTTGCCGAAGCTGTAACCATAATAACATCGAAAGGCGCATAATCCTCCCACCCATAATAACCGTCACCCAATTTAGTCCGGATATTACGATAGCCCAACTGTCTGAACTTCTCTACCACCTTTTCGTATAACCCTTTCTTGATTTCTATAGTAAAAACTTCTTTCACGATCTCACCGAGTATGGCAGCTTGATAACCTGAGCCTGTCCCGATCTCAAGTACTCTCTCATTGCCCTTGAGAGCCACAGCAGCCGTCATAAGCGCCACTACATAGGGCTGGGATATGGTCTGTCCTTCGCCTATGGGCAGGGGATGGTCATTGTAAGCCTGGCCTGCCCGGGATGGATCTACAAAAAGGTGCCTCTCGACTTTAGACATGGCATCTAATACCTTTCTGTCCTTTATGCCCCTTGTTTTAATATCTTTTTCAACCATTTCCTGCCGTTTTTTCTCAAAGACATCGCAAGAGGCAGATGGTAAAGTTATGACCGTTAATATAAGAATTATTGTCAGCAGTGCATTAAAGTATCTTATTATCATATTAAAAGTATTGTATCACAAGCTGCAAAATCTGAAAAGATCAGCTCTCTATTACATAATCTGTAATGACAATTTTTTGCATCTCCATTTCTTGTTTTTTGCTGGTCATCTCGCAATATTTTTTTCAGGAAGTTTCCCGGTTAAACATTAACCTTGATGTTTCTTTTTTGCAGATTGTATAATGGAATACAGGAGGCATTTCTGGATTATTCTATTAAGATCGGCGGTGAGGCAGGCCAGGGCATTCAGACAATCGGCGATACCCTGTCAAAGGTTTTTTCACGCTCCGGGTACCATGTATTTACCCACCAGGATTATGAATCACGGGTCAGAGGCGGGCACAATTTCTACCAGATAAGGCTCTCAGACGTACCGATAACCGCTTCCCGGACAAAGATAGACATTGTTGTAGCCCTTGATAAAGAGAGTGTTATCCTCCATGAAAGAGAACTTTCCGAAAAGGTTATGATTATATATGATTCTGCATCCCTAAAAGAAAAATATGAGAGACCTAATTTTCTGGATGTCCCCTTTGCAGGTATCGCCCTTGATGTCGGCGGCGACAGGATTATGGCAAATACCGTTGCAACCGGTGCAGTGCTTGGCATGCTTGGAATGAATATAGATATTTTTAGCGAAGTACTGAAAGAAACCCTCAGTAAAAAAAGTGAAGAGGTCATCAAAACTAATGAAAAGGCCGCCCTTGCAGGTATGGGTTATGCTAATACGAATTGTATGAGTTGCGATTTTTCAATAGCCCCGCCTGCATCGAAAAAGATGCTTATCGGGGTAAATGAGGCTGTCGGCCTGGGAGCTATTGCCTCGGGATTAAAATTTTACTCGGGTTATCCCATGACGCCGTCAACAGGCATTATGACATATGTTGCAGGCAAAGCAATGGAATACGGAATAATAGTTGAGCAGGCAGAGGATGAGATTTCGGCAATCAACATGGCTCTCGGTGCATCCTACGCCGGAGTCAGATCTATGACCGGCTCCTCCGGCGGCGGTTTTGCCCTTATGGTAGAAGGGCTCTCCCTTGCTGCCATGACAGAAACACCTATTGTAATTGCCCTTGCTCAAAGACCGGCGCCGGCAACAGGACTGCCTACAAGAACAGAACAGGCTGATTTGCTCTTTGCCCTTTATTCGGGTCATGGTGAATTCCCAAGGGTCATCTTTGCGCCCGGTACGCCTGAACAGGCATTTTACTTGACGAACAGGGCTTTTGAAATTTCCCAGAAATACCAGATACCGGTATTTATCTTGACTGATCAGTACCTGTCGGATGCACAGTGGACATATTCTAATCTTGATCTCGACAGGCTGATATATAATGATTACAGGCTAAGAGGCGATGCTTTTGCGTCTCTTTCCGAATATAAACGGCATGTTATAACTGAAAACGGCGTGTCGCCCTTTGGCGTGCCCGGCGAGGCAAAACATGTTGTTGTCACTGACAGTGATGAACACGACGAGGAAGGCCATCTTATCGAGGATGGTGAAACAAGAATACAAATGGTTATAAAGCGGCTTTTTCAGAAACTGGTTTATTTAAGAAGGGATATAAACCCTCCTTCTTTTTACGGCAGTGAAAATCCGGAAATCATCATTACGGGATGGGGTTCAACCTATGGAGTCATGAAAGATGCCGTTGATATACTCTCAAAAAACAAGAGTATTGCCATGCTCCATTTCAGCGAGGTTTTTCCTTTTCCGGAAACTGATACCTGGCTTGATGTATTAATGAATGCAAGGTTTGCTGTATGTGTTGAGAATAACGCTACCGGTCAGTTTGCCCGTCTTGTGAAATCCGAGACCGGCTATGTCTTCAATGCAATAATTAACAGGTTTGACGGAAGACCTTTCCTTGCGGAAGAGCTTATGGGAGAGCTGGATGGCTATATTGGAAGATTATAATACAGGCCGGATTCCCGCATGGTGTCCGGGATGCGGCAATTTCAGCATTCTGAAGGTCTTCAAAGAAGTTTATACGGAGCTTGGCATAGAGCCTCATCAATTCGTAATTGTATCCGGTATCGGTCAGGCAGGAAAATTCCCCCATTATTTGAAATGCAACACCTTTAATGGCTTACACGGCAGGGCTCTTCCTGTAGCAACCGGAGTTAAGCTTGCCAGTCACGAAATGCTTGTTGTCGCAGAGGGAGGAGACGGAGACTGCTACGGCGAAGGCGGCAATCACCTTGTCCATGCTATACGGAGAAATATAGGAGTTAAGCTCTTTGTCCACGATAACCAGATTTACGGGCTGACAAAAGGTCAGGCTTCTCCTACGAGCACAGAAGGCACGGTGACAAAGAACCAACCTTTCGGTGTGCTTTCGGAACAATTAAATCCTATGTCCCTTGCAATAGCCATCGACTGTTCCTTCGTTGGCCGGGGATATGTCGGCGCGCAGGAACATCTTAAAGGGTTGATTAAAGAGGCTTTAACTCATAAAGGGTTTTCTCTTGTAGATATATTGCAGCCCTGTGTTACATTCAATAAAGTAAATACCTACCAGTGGTATCAGCAAAGAGTGTACCAGCTTGAATCAACATATAATCCTGAGGACAGAATAGAGGCCTTCAGAAAATCTCTCGAATGGGGAGACCATATTCCCATCGGCGTCATCTATCGGAACAATCGGCTTTCTATGGAAGAGAGGATGCCGGTCATTAAAGACCAGTCTCTCAAAGACCAGCCTGTAATTCCTGAAGAGATAAAGGTTAAACTGGAAAAAACACTAAGAGAATACTATTAGTTTTATGATAATACAGAGGTCAACGACGTGGCCCGTTTTACCGCCACGTTCGCTGCACCGTTTGGTTCGGCTGGTTTATGCAACAGCTTCTGCGTGTAATCTTAAACCGAGTGCACTTATCACTTTAAGAATTGTGTCAAAACCCGGGCTTCTTTCTCCAGAAAGCGCCTTATAAAGGCTTTCGCGAGACAATCCGGCATCTCGTGCGACTTGAGACATACCCTTAGCACGGGCGATGTCACCGATAGCTTTAGTAATGAATGCTGCGTCACCATTTGCTTCCTCGATGCAGGCTTCGAGATAAGCAGCCATCTCCTCTGGGGTACGAAGATGCTCAGAAACGTCATATTTCGTAGTAATGGTTTTTATCATAGTATACTCCTATAGTTTTCTTGCCAAACGCAAGGCTGTTTTAATGTCCTTGGGCTGTGTGTGTTTATTGCCACCAGCCAACAGGATTATCAGAGAATAGCCTTGCTGTTTGTAATAAACCCGATAGCCTGGTCCATAGTTGACTCGCAATTCTGAAACCCCTTCACCCACCGGCTCCACATCACCAGGATTCCCCTCTGCTAATCGTTCAATCCTTACCAATATACGGGAACGTGCACGGATGTCAGTCAAGCCATCAAGCCAGCTATTAAAAACTTCGGTTTTACGAATACCAATCATAATTTAATTGTAGCCTAATGGCTACACATTGTCAAGCTATCCGATGTAGTACCTATTCAGAGCCGAACACGAGGGTCAGCCAGAGCCCGCTCTATGGGCGATTGGCTGCACCCACTCGTTATCGGTCGTCTATATTTTGTGTACATTTACGCCGCCAAACTCTGAAAAAAGTCTCGAATTACATCCCTATTGTTTCTGAACCTTTCCAAAAGTACCGCCTGAAGGCCTTCTTGGTTTTGCGACTCAAGCAATAGGTCTACGTCATAAGCCCGCTTATCAAGTTGACGGCAGTACTTATCGATAACGGTTTGGGGGGCTATTCCGCGTTTCTTGGCTACTAGATTCGTAGCTTGCCTCCTCGATAATCCTAGTTTCTTGACCCCGTAAATAACTTCAAGAGTCTGAGCCAGTGCCTCCGGGACAGAGGAGGAAAATACCGGAAAATCATTTGTGGTATGGGTTTTGAGAGTGTTTTCAACACGTCTTTCCGTACCACCGAAGAGTAGCCGCTTTAAGACCGAGTTCGGAGTATCTTCAAATGGCTCTGCGTTTTTCTTCAAGAACTGCCATACCTCTTCATCGACATCGATTTTGTAGAATCCCATTTTTCCCTCCTTACCTGACGGATTTAACTACTAAACACTTCATAAGTAGTATTATACGAAAGTACTTGTAGTGTGTCAAGTAAAAAGTTTGCCGTATTCGCTCAGTCCTTCATTTTATTTCATTTGACAGCTTTTTCATATGTCTCTGTTCATTCTCCGATAACAATTAGATAGACAGAAATATTTCTGTCTATCCCCGGATAAGCCGAGATATAAGGAATTCTTCCGGGATGTTAAAACATGAAATAATACAATCCACATGAAAAAATAATAAATTTATTGATCCTTGCTTTGCTGAATCCCCGCGTATGTGTTTTTATTGTCTCCCAATTAGTTTTAATTTTCAAGCAAAATTTTGGAAAAATTAAAGAGATGTCAATAGCTGAAACAACTATCTTTCCCTTCCAAGAAATTCGATTGGCTGATTATTCCCTGAGATGCTGCCCCGTTTTATTTCTTCAATTTTTTTGCCTTCGGCAAATTAAACCATTGCCTGTAAAGTTAATGAAAATGCAAGAGGATTTTTTCTAAGCGATATTGAGGCCGCTATAATTTCCGTGAAACAGTTTCACGGAAATTGAAACTTTCCATAAAACCTTGTCCTGCCTTGTTCTATGTACAGATACCATAAAAACAAAAAACACTTTGAATTCAAAAATTATTCCTGAAACTGGTCAAATCAGAATAGATTTGAAATATCCTAAAATCTTTGTAAACCGTTGCCTGTTCTTGATTTACAATTTCTCCGCAACAGTTGTGGAGAAATCAATTTTTGCCCCTGGCGCATCGAATCATTTCTCACAAAGTTTAGAGGATTTTTTACACAGGTACACGAATTATCCCAAATTTTCCATTAAGATGAGCATCGGTGTCAGGCTGTCCACACAAACACGCTCACTACGCTCCGGCGGCTTCATTCGCTCGCGTTCGGCTTAGGAACTTTTGCTTATGCAAAAGACCGAGCTTCCTCGCCTCTCGACGGTTTGCTTAGGACAACCCGACACCATCGCCAATGACATATTTGGGTTTATCTGTTTTGTTCTATCTGTTAGAACAAAACAGAAATTACAATACTCTACCTTATCCTTGGAACAGTAGAAAATGAGAAAACAATCATGCCCTTTCATGCAAAACCCATTAATCCAATTGTATATTCCGATGCAATAGCCAGGATGATCATCACCGGAGATGATCATCCTGGGTTGGGTGGACATTGGCATGGAGAGGAAAGATGAAGATGCGATGGGCTACCATGTCTTGTTGACCGTCGACTATACTTGCGTATGTCAGAGGGCACAAGACACGGTAGAGCGCACAGATGCGCTTGCCCGAACATGCCATTGTCCGTCCAAGGAAAAACCAAAAAGTAAACGATACATACTATCTATACAATTACTTTTTCTATCATAAATTCCAGCATCTTCTTTACCCCCTGCGAGAAGGGGGCCGTGTGAAAACCGGGTGTCCATCCTTTATCATTTAGCAGATCAGAGACAACAAGAAAGGCTATACCTTTAACCTCTCTGTATCTACATACTGCATAAAAAGAAGCAACCTCCATTTCCACTGCAGAGATACCCATATTTCTGTATTTTATAACTTTATCTTCTGTTTCCCTGTATATGGCGTCACAGCTCCAGATCAAACCTTTATGAAAACCCCGGTCCCCGGCCTGTCCTTCCCATTCGTCAAGCCAGTCCGTATAGATAAAGCTGTCCGTATTTTCTCCATCTGTGCCTTCTATATAATGATAAGATACGCCATCTTCTCTCAATGCCCCTTCAGCGATGATAATATCGCCGAGATTAACTGACTTTCCTATCCCGCCGCAGTAGCCCCATATTATAAATTCACTCACGCCGAAAGAAGAAAGCTCTTCAACAAGGGCAGCAATATTGGGCCCCCCGAAGGATGAGTTAACGATTATAGTGTCCGTACCTTCAATCAAATATAGCCTTTTGAACCTTGTCCATGCATCGACAAGTTTATGATTTTTTCCGGCCAGTATGCGTTTCAGGTCGCCTATACTGAATACAATAATTGCCCTGCCCGGCAAGGCGAGTTCTTCTGTTGTTTTTTTAGTAAATGTCCGGACCAGATCAATCGGATTTAAAAGCGGCTGACTATGGTCAAAGAGTTTTTTCAATAAACTTTCTCTTCAGTTTTTTGTAGGTTTCGTATATATGTTCGGAAATAACCCTCGTTTCCCCGACAACAGCCATAAAATTTGCGTCGCCGAACCATCTCGGGACTATATGGATATGAACATGTTCTTCAAGTCCTGCACCTGCAGCACGGCCCACATTGATGCCTACATTCAAGCCGTCAACATTAAACTCTTCTTTAAAAATTGTTGTCATGATCTTCACAAGGGACATCATGTCCGTCAGCTCTTCATCAGTCAGTCCTTCCAGTAATCCAGTATGCCTTACGGGAACAACCATAACATGCCCGTTTGAATAGGGAAATTTGTTCATAATCACAAAGGCGCTGCCTTTTCTCCCTACTACGAGGAGTTCATCATCATCTTTAACGTCAACACAGAGGAAACACTTCTTTTCCCCTTTTACTGTGGTGCTGCTGATATACTCAATTCTCCATGGCGCCCATATTCTATCCATTTCAGTCCCTCATAAAAATGTAATCTTTCCAGTGTTCAGGAAAAACCCGTACCCCTACATGGAGCATGAGCAGATAAAACCCGTTTGGCCTTGTCGGTCTTTTCTTCGGATACATTTCGACTTCATCGGGAAGTTTATCACCCTTTCGCAGATTGCAACGGGTACAGGATGTAACGATATTTGACCACTCAGTGATCCCGCCTCTTGATTTCGGTACTATATGGTCACAGGTGAGGCTCTTGGGGTCGAATCTTTCTCCGCAATACTGGCAGGTATAGTCGTCCCGCAAGAAAATATTCTTTCTTGAAAATTTAGTATTTACGTGATTATTGTTTCTGACAAACCTCAAAAGTCTGATTACAGCAGGCTGTTTTATGCTTATAGAAACACCCTTTATCTCTTTGTCATATTCCCTGACAACCTCAACTTTACCGAGGTAAAGAAGTATTACAGCCTTTTTCCAGTCCAGCACGCTTAACGGTTCAAACGTAGTATTCAGAAGGAGAGTCCTGTCCATAAACCACCAGATAGTTAACGTTTTTTATGTATAATTGTCAAGGTTATTCAAGCAGTTACAAATAAAAGAAAAAAATCTAAAGGATTCTTATGACTAAATCCTTAAAAAGTGTACGTGCTCTTTTAACCAGTGTTTATGCCTTTTGTAATCAGGTATGGCAGCCTCAACCAGATCCCAGAATTTTCCTGAATGGTTTTTTTCCTTTATGTGCATAAGCTCATGAACAATAATATAATCTATTACAGCCAGCGGCGACATAACAAGCCTCCAGGTGAATGACAGCTTGTTCTCAGGCGAGCAGGAGCCGTAATGGAACTGTGCGTTTGTTATCCTTATACCTTCAGGAAAAAGCCCGAAGTTTTTGCTGTAATAAGTTACCCTGTCTTCAAGAAGCCTTTTAGCTTCATCCTTATACCATTTTATGAAAAGCGTTCTTGCATCTGCTGCCCTGTTTTCGTCGAGCATGAATATGCCATGCGATAGGCAAAGCGGTGATTTCCTGCCGTCAATATTGTGAAATTCCAGGGGATAGAACTCACCGAGATAGAGGAACTTATCCCCTGGGATAAAACCTATTGGTTTTTCACCAAACTTCCGGGCGCTGTTTTCCCTCTCTATAAGCTTCTTTTTTACCCAAGGGGTCTTGGCTTTAAAAAACCTGTCTATCTCACCCTGCGTTGTCCTGTAAGGCGCGCGTATTACAACCTTTCCGTCTGCCATGACCTGTATGGCTATAGTTCGCTTTCGCTTATTGCTTCTGAATAAAATATAATTAATGTCTTTTGAAGTATCCAAATTATTTGCCGGCTAAACCATATCAATAATGATTGCTTTTTTTAGATATCGAGTTCTTCCCCTTTATGGGGCACGTATGTGTCAAGACCCAGCTTTTTCAGAACAATCTCTTGAAATTCAAGGGAAACGTTTTCCTCGCCGTGAACAATGAAGACCTTCGGTTTATTTTTAAAAGTGCCGAGCCATTCAAGGAGTTCTGTCTGGTCGGCATGAGCTGAAAAGCCTCCTATCGTATATATTTTTGCCTTTATTGCTACCTCTTCACCGAGTATATGAGCATGTTTTGCGCCATCGATAATATACCGTCCGAGTGTTCCCCTTACCTGAAAGCCGGTAAAAATGATGCTGCACTCAGGGCGCCATATATTATGTTTGAAATGATGCCGGATGCGCCCGCCATCGCACATTCCGCTGCCGGCAATAATGATAGCGCCCGACTTTATTTTGTTTATCTTTTGGGATTCTTCAAGGGCTGTTGTATAATGGAGGGTCATTCCTTCGCCCCCCTTAAACCAGAATGAATTAGCTGCCTCTTTATCGAACAGTTCTGTATGCGAAATATAGACCTTTGTTGCTTTATCTGCAAGGGGGCTGTCTATATATACATTGAGGTGCGAAAGTCTTTTCTCCTTTACAAGCTTGTCGAGTAAAAAGAGAATGTCCTGTGTTCTTCCCACAGCAAAGGAAGGTATAAGGACATTTCCTCCTCGTTTGAAGGTCATCTTTATTGCATCGGTGAATTCATCTATGCTTTCTTTCAGTCCTTTATGAAATCTATTGCCATAGGTTGACTCTACAACAACATAATCCGCTTCTTCTATATGCTGCGGATCGTTTATAATGGGATTTCCGTTTTTTCCTATATCCCCGGAGAATACAATCTTTTTCTCTTTGCCGTTATCCTGATACCAGATCTCAAGAGAACCTGATCCCAGTATATGCCCTGCATCGACAAACCTGTATTTAACACCGTTACCCAGCTCATTTATTTTTCCATATTGCTCTTTGTTGATAAATGGGATTACATGTTTCACGTCTTCTTCTGTGTAGAGGGGCTCGAATACTTCATCCCTGCCTGCCCTTAAGGATTTTTTTGTAAGCCATTCCGCATCCTTTTCCTGAATATGGGCAGAATCATAAAGCATAATCTCCAGGAGTTCTGCTGTTGCCGCTGTAGTCAATATTTTCCCCTTGAATCCTGCTGCGACAAACTTCGGTATGAGTCCTGAATGGTCAAGATGAGCATGGGTGAGAAGGAGGTAATCTATCTTGTCAGGCTCAAAGTCAAAGGCCATCCTGTTAAGTTCATCCGAATTCTTCCCTTGATTCATTCCGCAATCGACAAGTATCTGTAAGCCATTTACCAGCAGGTGAAAGCATGACCCTGTTACCTTACGTATAGCGCCCAGAAAACGTATTTTCATTTTATCTCCCTTGTTTTGTTTTTGAAACCATTTCAGCACGGCAAAAGTCTCTGAAGTTGTTTACTCCGATAAAAAATTCGCGCATCATAAGAACCCAGTAATATTGTCCTTTTTTGGTCAGGAATAAAGTATTACCCGACTTTTTTAAACCGCCGACAAATCTGAAGAAGAGGATTTCGGACCAAAGATATCGGTTAGCATTTACTTTATTCCTGATACTTAACTGTTTAATATCAAGGCTCAGACCAAAAAGTTTCATCAGGAAGTCATAACATAACCTCTCTTTAATGGAAAAAACTCTTTTTCCGGTAATGGGCAGCATACCCCTGTCCACCTGATCGATATAGGTTCTTATATCGAAGGTATTTGCATAAGCAACTCCCCCCAGATAACCAATAGAGCCGCTTCCGATACCTGCATATTCTTCGTAGTGGACAACGTATTCGTCAATTACTGGGGCTTGCGTCGCCCCCTCCACTGGCAAAGCCGTCGGAGCCTTCCCTTCCCGCTCACCGTGTGAGCTATTTATCGCGCTGACGTTTTGTGTGTTGGCTTGCGTCGCCCCCTCCTTATTTTCCGTATGCATGAGGGATGTCCGTTCACTTATGTTCGCTGGGATGTCCGCTTGCGCCTGGACGTAAATGCCTTCTCGTCCTACGTCCGAAGGAGCCGGGTACCCACAAAAGTGGGTGTTGACTGTACGTCCTACGTCCCTCGGATGAACTGGAGCCTCCCCCGGCATCCTTTCTTTTTTCGAAAAACACCATGCTGTACTTGCTACATAGTGGACAGAGAGCATCTCAATTATTTTAAAATAGAGCTGGTTGCCTTTTTCGTAGTTTACAACCCCCAGCTTTTTGCTCATTACATCCTTTGTATAAGAAGAGACCATCAAAGGGTAGTATGTTACCTGATCTACACCCAGTCCGATGAGAGTTGACAGGTCATTTTCAAGGATCTCCATCGTCTGTGTGGGAAAATTGAATATCATATCTACATTGAGTGTGTTAAATATACCCTGTGTATATTTCAACCTGTCAGCTATCTCCTCACTGCTCCCGTATTTATGATAACGCTCCAGTGCCTTCAGGATGCCGTTATCAAAGGTTTGTACGCCCACAGAAAGTCTGTTTACCCCCATTCCCTTTAAATGTTCAATATTATTACTTGTAAGGTGGTTAGGGTTTGTCTCAACGGATATTTCAGAAATATGATAATTTTCCTTTATTAAATTGATAGTTTCATCAAGTTCATCAATAAGGACAGTGGGGGTTCCCCCTCCTACATAAAGAGCCCGGAAATCGTACCCCAGCTTCTTGTACATAAGAATTTCTTTGCGTAAAGCACGGTAATATTCACGTGCAAGCCCCTCCTGGAAGACTACACGATTAAAGGAGCAGTATGGGCAGAGTTCTTCACAGAAAGGCACATGCATGTAGAGCAGGGTCGGGGCATCAGCTGACGTCGGATGCATGTCCAGTGAGGTTGAAGGGATAAACTGCAGGTAATCTGCATTTTTTTTCCGCGAGATGTAGGTAATTAAGTTTTCAATCATCATAAGAACAATAAGTTTATTGTACAATAGCCGACATTGTCAAAGCATTAAGAAAAAATCAGCAGAAATTGACTGTTTGCGGATATAGTACCGGGACATGTTTTAAGAATCCACAAGATATGGAAGACGAAGAAGATGCGCAAGATAAAGCGGAAAGGTACATCTGGCTTGACACGACAAAACACTTGTAATACAAGGCTGGAAGTGATATATAGCACAGATACCGGGGGTTTTTAAGTAGGACAAAACAGCTATAAAATATTGATTTTCAACCCCGGTTGTTTTAAATTATTTTTTTATTGAGATGGCTCTCGATACGAAAATTACTTTAATATTATTATGTTATGACAATTTATAACGGCGGTAGCTTACCTTTTCAGCTCAATATCATTAATCACCGGTCAGAATTAATCAGATATGCGGATGCATTAATCTTTCAAAGAGATACGAAGTATATACGGTCTTGTACAATGTGCAAGCAACTTATAATGCCGGCAAGACAGACCATATATATAACAATCCGCACTTAACAGTAGCAAGATTGTTTTATCTTATGGTAATTTTTAGGATTCCTGCAAGCTTATCAATTTTGGAAGTTTGAAATACAGGAAAAGCAGGTCCGCAACAAGCGGTTAATAAATCTTTTTACAGATAAAGAGTTTATCAACATGGAAATTATTAAAGATACGATCCGGACAACAATAGAAAATTTACAGAGAATAATTGCTGACCACGACACTGTCAGTCGAATTCATGAAACTGCCCGGATAATAATCAGTGCAATAAAATCTGGCAACAAACTCATGATTTGCGGCAACGGTGGAAGTGCGGCAGATGCTCAGCATATTGCAGGTGAATTTGTATGCAGGTTTTATAATGACAGGGAACCCTTCCCTGCTATAGCCCTTACAACCGATACATCGGTAATTACAGCTATATCCAACGACTATTCCTATGACCAAATTTTCAGCCGTCAGGTAAGAGCCCTTGGCAAACCGGGTGATGTCCTGCTTGGTATTAGTACAAGCGGCAGTTCTGGCAATGTCCTGGAAGCATTCAAGGCCGGCCGGTTAATAGGAATAAAGACCGTACTTCTAACTGGCGAAATAGAAAATACCATTGCAGCACACAGCGATATGGTCATAAAAGCTCCATCAACTGACACGCCTCGCATCCAGGAGATGCACCTTGTGATTGAGCATATCATTTGCAAAATAGTAGAGAAAGAAATCTTTGGGTAAAATAAATGCTATCTTTTTAGATCGGGATGGGACAATCATCCATGATGTAGGTTATCCGAAAGATCCGAAACAAGTTGAATTGCTTCCTGGAGTTATTGAAGCCTTAAAAAGCTTAAAGAAGCACAGATTTAAATTAATTGTAGTCAGCAATCAGTCCGGTATAGGGAGGGGTATATTGACCCTTAACGAGGTGGAACAGGTAAACGAGCACATTGTTTCTATTTTAGAGAAAAATGGAATATCAATCGATGCTACTTACTATTGCCCTCATGCCCCCGAAGAACAGTGTTCTTGTCGCAAACCATCACCGGAAATGCTTTTACTTGCTGCAAAAGCGTTAGATATTGATGTTACCCATTCTTTTATGGTCGGTGATAAGGAAAGTGATATTGAAGCTGGCAAGCGGGCTGGATGTGGAACTATTTTGTTGGAAAATAATTCTGTTTTAAATAACTTTGTTCCGATGCCGGACTTTATAGCTTCAAACTGGTCAGAAGCATTGTTATATATTTTGGGTAAATCTCCTGACAATGTCGAAAGGGAGTTATTATAATTTGAAACTTCTTAAACTTAAAGAACTTGCAAATAGAATCCAGGCTTTAAAGTCTGAAGGAAAAAGAATAGTCCACTGTCATGGAATTTTTGACATTCTACACATTGGCCATATTCGTTATCTGGAACAGGCAAAAAAGATGGGAGATATTTTAATTGTTACTATAACCCCTGACCGCTATGTAAACAGGGGTCCCGGAAGACCAGTGTTTAACGAATTGCTACGTTCTGAAATGGTTGCTTCGCTACACTTTGCAGACTATGTAGCAATTAATAAATGGCCAACGGCGGTTGAGACTATTAGACTTTTAAAACCTGATATTTATGCAAGAGGTGCTGATTTTAAGAATCGTCCTCCTGATAATTCAGGAAATAGCAGAAAAGAAGAAGAGGCAATCCGAGAAGTCGGGGGAAACCTTGCATATACCGATGATGTGCATTTTAGCTCTACTGATTTGATAAATCGTTACTTAAATACTATATCGGATGAGGTTGAAGAATATTTGAGTGTTTTTCGCCAACGATATAGCAAGGAACAAGTTTTGCAAACTATCAACAACATGGTTGACCTCAGGGTTCTTGTTGTTGGCGATACCATTCTCGATGAGTACCAGTATTGTGAAGTCATAGGGAAGTCGTCAAAAGACCCGGTTCTTGCTCTTAAGTACCAATCGCATGATCTTTTTGCTGGTGGTGTGCTTGCTGTTGCCAACCATGTTGCGAACTTTGCCAAGTCAGTAAAGCTTGTCACTTTAATAGGCGAAAAAGACAGCCACGAGGATTTTATTCGTTCACAGCTTCGGTCGAATATCGATCCATATTTTGTAACGCAGGATAACGCCCCTACTTTAATCAAACGGCGGTTCATTGAAGGATATTCTCTTAATAAACTTTTTGAAGTTTATGTAATGGACAGTTCCGGACTTAATACTGAAAAAGATAATCAATTATGCATGTGGGTTCAGGAACAGGCACAAAATTACGATCTTGTTATCGCAGCCGATTTTGGACATGGTGCAATAAGTGAAAATTTAGTTAAAACTCTTGCAGACCACTCCCCGTTTCTTGCGGTAAATACCCAGGCAAACGCCGGAAATAGGGGATTTCATACAATTTCGCGATATCCTCGTACTGATTATGCCTGTATAGCTGAACATGAAATAAGGCTTGAGACAAGGACCATTAACGGTGATTTGAAGCCAATGATAGAGCATATTGCTCAAAATCTAAGTTGCAGACAGTTTGTAGTAACAAGAGGCCGCGAAGGTGCATTAGTCAGGAATCCTACGGGTGATTTTATCGAAGTTCCATCGTTTGCACAAAACATCGTTGACCGTGTAGGGGCTGGAGATGCCTTTTTTGCGGTTACTTCTCTTGCTGCTGCTCAGCTTGCACCAGCAGAAATAATAGGGTTTATTGGAAATGCCGTCGGTTCTTTAGCTGTTGAGATTGTTGGTAATAAAAAGTCCATTGATAGGCAGAGTACACAAAAATATATTTCGCATCTACTCCGATAAGTAATTATTTTAATGAAAAGTATCTTACTAACAGCAGGCTTTGGAAGCCGTTTGAGACCCTTAACTAATGTTTTACCAAAATGCCTGTTGCCTATTAACGGCAGACCTCTTTTGGAATATTGGTTTTCTATGCTTAGAGATGCAGGAATCATTTCTATGCTGATGAATTTGCATTATCTTGCAGATGCTATGAGGGAATGGGTAATGCTTACCGAATATGCACACAATATAAAAATGGTTTATGAAGAAGAGTTGCTTGGCACAGGAGGTACCCTTTTAAGAAACCGGGATTTTGTGGGCAATGAACCTGTTATGCTTGTTCATGCCGATAACCTTTGTTTGACGGATATTCAGAGGTACATTGCCGCACACGCTAATCGTCCCAAAGGAACGGAGATAACGATGATGACGTTCAATACCCCTACACCGGAAACTTGTGGAATTGTAGAGATTGATGATTCCGGCATAGTTCGGGCCTTTCACGAAAAAGTTGCCGACCCACCCGGGAATCTTGCCAATGCCGCTGTTTACATTATAGAACCTGCTGTGATAGATTTTCTTGCATCTTTGAATAAACCATTAGTTGACTTCAGCACTGAAGTTCTTCCTCATTATGTTGAAACGGGTAAAGTTTATACGTACCATAATCAGATTTATCACAGAGATATCGGGAATATGGGTAGTTATCTGGCTGCTCAGATAGAATTTCCACAGTCTGCAACTTCTAAAGAAACAAATAATGCCTGGTCATTAATATGCAGACGAAATTCAAACAAACTTGATGATAAAATTATTTCTGCCCTTTCGTCCACTTTGAATGCGGAATTGGTTGACGTAGACAAGTTGTTACAAAACAAGAAGAACAAATCAGTTAACAGAGCAAAGATCTGCATAATGTATTGTTCAGATGCTGGAAAGCATTTAGAGCCTGTCACCAGAATGATTGAAAACGAAAAATTGTTAACTTCCAATATTCTTATTTTTTTTAAAAAAGTTCCCACTAATTTTTCTTCCCGTACATTATACGAAAAAACGGGCTTGAGAAGTATAGCTCTCTACTCCAACGACAATTGAATTACGTATTCCGATTCTATTTTTAAAAAGGAGCAATGCCCAATGTGGCTAAACAACATTGATGAAATTAGAAGGTGTTTGGGATCACTTATTGTAACTGACTGCAACGTTAACAATATTGATGCTGATAAAGCGTTTGATATCTTTACTGATTTGGCTATTCAAGCCAGAGATGAGCGAAAAACAATTTTTCTTGTCGGCAATGGCGCCAGCGCATCTATGGCCAGTCACATTGCTGCTGACTTAGCGAAAAATGCCGATATTCATACAGAAGTTTTTACCGATCTATCGCTTATAACTGCCATAGCAAATGATATATCTTTTGATGAAGTGTTTGCTGAGCCATTAAAAAAACGTCTTGCTCAGGGAGATATTCTGGTGGAGATCAGTAGTTCAGGCAAATCACAGAACATTTTACGTGCAGCTGAAATAACGAAACAATATGGCGGTAAAGTCATTACGTTATCGGCAATGGATGCTGATAACCCTCTTCGCAAAACAGGTGATCTCAATTTCTATGTGCCTGCTGCAACATACGGAATGGCTGAAACCTGTCATGCGGCAATCCTTCATCACTGGATTGACAGAGTTACCTTATTTAAAAAAACAACAAGTAGAGGGCTAAAATAGATGGAAAAAATTGTAGTAATAGGCAGCAACTCATTTTCAGGCTCTCATTTTGTTGATTTTGCCCTTGTAGAAGGTGTTGAAGTTATCGGTATAAGTCGTTCTCCTGAATTGCACCCTGTTTTTCTTCCCTATAAAAAAAGACAAAATGCTTCATTTAAATTTTATCAATTGGACCTCAACCACGATCTTCTCAGTATTATGAAAATTATTGAGGAAAACAAACCCGAATATATTATCAATTTTGCCTCACAGAGTATGGTTGCGGAAAGCTGGCAGAATCCCGAACATTGGTTTCAAACCAACGTTGTTGCCACTATTAAATTTCATGATAAATTAAGACACTGTGGTTTTCTTAAAAAATATGTTCATATTTCCACCCCTGAAGTTTATGGAACATGCGAAGGGGTTGTAAAGGAAAATACAAATTATACCCCAAGTACTCCTTACGCTGTTTCACGCGCAGCCGCTGATATGAGTCTAATGAGCTTTCAAAAGGCATATAACTTTCCTGTAGTGTTTACAAGGGCAGCAAACGTCTATGGTCCGGGACAACAATTATATAGGATTATCCCCAGGACTATTCTGTTTTTTTTAATTGGTAAAAAACTCCAGCTTCATGGCGGTGGAGAATCGATACGTTCCTTTATCCACATAAGAGACGTGGCAGATGGCACGCTCCGGGTTACGAGACAAGCTTCACCTGGAGAAATCTTTCATTTTTCTACAACTCGAAACATCTCCATCAGGTCTCTTGTCGAGATAATTGCCACCCAACTTGGCTTGTCTTTTGCCGATCATGTCGAAGTAGTGGGGGAGCGCCTCGGCAAGGATGCGGCATATTTGCTTGATAGCACAAAAGCCAGGACTTTGTTTGGCTGGAGGGATCAAATCAGTCTTGAACAAGGCATAGAAGAAACGATTGCCTGGGTTCGAGATAATCTGGAAGTTTTACAGCAGCAGGCATTTAATTATATTCATAAACAATAAATAAGGAGCAATAAATGAAAATTCTTGTGACCGGTGGGTGCGGTTATGTGGGATCGGTGTTGGTTCCCAAGCTGCTTAATCTTGGGCATGAAGTAACTGTTTACGATATTATGTGGTTTGGGAATTTTCTGAAAGAACACAAAAATTTGAAAATTATCCGGGGCGACATTCGAAACATTGACGCTGTGCCGATGTCGGGAATTGACGGCATCATACACCTTGCCAATATAGCCAATGATCCCTGTGGAGACTTAAATGCAAAGCTTTCATGGGAAGTAAATGTTTTAGCCACGATGGGTTTGGTAGAAAAGGCTATTTCACATAACGTGAAGCAATTTGTTCTATCAAGTTCTGGTAGCGTATATGGTGTTAAGGATGATCCGCAGGTAACTGAAGACCTTCCTTTGGTGCCAATTTCCGATTACAACAAAACCAAAATGATCAGCGAACGGGTGCTATTGAGTTATAAAGATAAAATTGCAATTCATATTGTTCGTCCTGCTACCATATGCGGCTATTCCCCGAGGATGCGCCTTGACCTCTCTGTTAATATGCTCACAATACAAGCATTAGCAAACGGAAGAATAACAGTTTTCGGTGGAGATCAAACGAGGCCAAACATACATATCCAGGACATTACTGACGTATTCATTCATTTCCTCAATCTTGGCGACAAAGCAACGGGTATATATAATGCCGGTTTCGAAAATATTTCCATTTTGGACATTGCCCACATGGCGGCACAATTAATCCCCGCCGAAATCATCGTGAGTGAATCAAACGATCCACGTTCATACCGGCTCAATGCAGACAAGCTATTGAGCACCGGTTTTAAACCAAAACACAAAGTTATTGATGCAATGCGTGAAATTATTGATGCATTTAATTCCGGCAAACTTCATGATGAAGACAATTGGTATAATATTAGAGCAATGAAACAGCTTGACAATCTGGAATAAAGGTAAACCTATAGACATGGAATTAAAGAAAAAGATGTATTTTGATATGCTGCGGATTAGAATGGTCGAGGAAGCCATTGCTAAACACTACTCTGAACAGGAAATGCGTTGCCCTGTTCACTTATGCATCGGGCAGGAAGCTGTTGCCGTTGGCGTTTGCGCTAATCTGTCAAAAGAAGATTATGTAATGAGCAACCATCGTTCACACGGTCATTACCTTGCGAAAGGCGGAAATTTGAAAGCCATGCTTGCAGAAATATATGGAAAAGCAACGGGATGTTCAAAAGGCAAGGGCGGGTCTATGCATCTTGTCGATCTTTCAGCTAATTTTGTTGGCGCCACCCCGATAGTAAGCAGCAGCATTCCTGTTGCGGTAGGCCTTGCCTTTGGCACAATTTTAAAGGAAAAACGTAGTATAACTGCTGTATTTTTCGGTGATGCAGCCACAGAAGAAGGAGTCTTCTGTGAGAGTCTGAATTTTGCATCATTGAAAAAGCTGCCAATAGTTTTTATCTGTGAAAACAATTTCTATTCTGTCTATTCCCCGCTTTTCGTTCGCCAACCGCCTGAGAGAGATAATTTATCCATTGTAAGAGCCTATGGTGTAGCAGGAGAGAAAGGTGACGGCAATGATGTTCTTGACGTCTATACTCTCGCACAGAGGGCAATCGCACACATAAATCAGGGATTGGGGCCATATTATCTTCAGTTTGACACATATCGGTGGCGTGAACATTGCGGTCCCAATTATGACAATGATCTTGGATACCGGGCAGAGGATGAGTTTACCACATGGCAAGGCCGTTGCCCGATAAAACATATTGAAGAATCTCTTAAAAATGAAGGAATTATCTCTGACTCTGAAGTAAAGGAAATGGTGAAAAGAATTCATGAAGAAATCAGTGAAGCTTTTGACTTTGCCAAATCCAGCCCCTTTCCAGACCCTAAAAGCGCATTTGCAGAAGTATATGCTTAAAGGAGAAATGCGAAATGAATAAGAGTGATTTAATTTGGATAGAATAATCACATATGCACAAGCTATTTTAGAAGCTACCGAACAATGTATGGCAGCAGATTCGTCAGTTTACATCATGGGGCTTGGGGTGCCTGATCCAAAAGGAATTTTTGGTACAACCCTTGGTCTCAAGGAGAAATTTGGGGATAACAGAGTGTGTGACATGCCTGTATCTGAGAATGGTATGACAGGTGTGGCAATTGGTTCGGCCATTGTAGGTATGAGGCCTATAATGACACATCAACGTGTAGACTTCATGCTTCTTTCGCTTGACCAGATTATCAACAATGCAGCAAAATGGCATTATATGTTCGGCGGGAAAATGAAAGTGCCGCTTACGATACGCCTCCTTGTTGGCCGTGGCTGGGGGCAGGGACCGCAGCATTCTCAAAGTCTGCAAGCGTTGTTTGCCCACATCCCAGGGCTTAAGGTTGTAATGCCTGCAACGCCATATGATGCGAAAGGGCTGATGGTAGCAGCGGTGGAAGATGATAATCCGGTAATCTACATAGAGCATAGATGGCTTCACGGAACATTCGGCTATGTTCCTGAGGAGAAATATGCGAGTACCATGGGGGCGAGATTGATGCGAGTAGGGACGGATCTGACAATCGTCTCATCATCTCTCATGACGCTCGAGGCACTCAAGGCAGCGAATGTGCTTTCAGAGCAAGGAATAGAGGTAGAATTGGTTGACTTGCGGACCATAAAGCCACTCGACGAAAAGACGGTCCTCGATTCAATCGATAAAACAGGCCGTTTGCTGGTTGTAGACGGTGCATGGCAGAGTTTTGGGGTGTCTGCGGAGATAATGGCAATGGTTTCAGAGAAGGCATTCGATTCTTTAAAATGTGCGCCCAAGCGTATTGCTTTTGCTGATGTCCCCACACCTACCAGCTTTGCTTTAACCAACCACTATTACCCACGGGCTATTGATATTGTGAATACTGCAAGGAAGATGCTGAAAATGTCGGAGGTAACTGAGGAAGAGGCAGGAATATGCCACCAAGCTCCTCTTGACGTCCCTGATCTGTCATTCACCGGGCCTTTCTAAACTGTTCCAATGAAAAGGATCTGAATTATAAGCTGTAAATATAACCAGATTTATTTGAATTCTATTTTAAGTAACTTTCTGGAAATCTAATCAATGAGCAAAACCGTTTTTATCCTTGGCGCAAGTAGCGATATTGGCAAAGCACTTGTGGAATACTATGTAGACGATGGGTATAATGTGTTTGGCACCTACCGCAACATAGATCATGTAAAGCACTTATTTACAAGAGATCATATTCACCTATTTCCTTGTGATATTAGCAAGAAACAGGAAGTTGCCACTATGACTATGCAATATCAAGCATTTTTGAAACCATGGGAGATTTTTATCTCTTGCATAGGGAATATGGAACCCATCGGTAGTTTTTTTAAGTCTGACTTTGATATGTGGGAAGCATCCGCGATAAGCAATACCACTGCTCAGCTTCGTGTCCTTCATTCGTTCTATCCCTTGAGAGAAACCAGCAGAATGTCTAATATTGTTTTTTTTGCCGGTGGTGGAACCAATGGTCCATTTCGGAACTACTCGGCTTACTGTGCATCTAAAATTTTTCTCATAAAAATGTGTGAACTTCTGGATGACGAAAACCCTGATTTAAATATATTCATTATCGGTCCTGGATGGGTAAGGACAAAAATCCATGAACAAACAATCAATAATCCTTCTGGAGCACAAGAAAATTATGAAAAAACGCTTTCCTTTCTCAGTTCAACACAACAGGAAACTTCCGTACGAGAAATCTATGATTTTGTCAACTGGTGTATTCAGCAAGGGAAAGAAACTGTTGGTGGTCGGAATTTCTCTATCGTACATGACGCATGGAGAAACGGTGGTAAGGAACTTATCTGCAAACTCAGGGATGATTATAATGCATTCAAGCTAAGACGGTTTAGAAACAGCGATTGAAAAAATTCAGGTAATTCTGAGAAAAAGAGCGCATATGGCAGCAAATAAGATCGATACTAAATCAGCAAAAAAATGTTATCGGGAGGGCACTGATTATCAGTTTGAAACTCCTGAGGCAACGTTGGGTCCCTGGACATCAAGGTTGACGGAGCTTTTTCACAGGATTTAGCAATATGTGTCATTGTATTTGGTTGTTAGGTGTTTGAGTTCGTCGGGAATTTTAAAATCATTGATGAAAGTATCAGACTACATAGCGAAGTTTCTATTTAAACAAGGCATCAAACACGTATTTGTAGTAAATGGCGGCGCATCTGCGCACTTGATTGATTCTATTGCAAAAAAAGATGGCATGAATTATATATGTGCACAGCATGAGCAAGCAGGTGCTATGGCAGCAGATGCTTACTCAAGAGTTACTGGTAATTTGGGCGCTGCAATTGCAACCAGTGGACCAGGCGCCACAAATATGTTAACCGGTGTTTGTGGTGCTTATTATGATTCCGTGCCCGTAATTTACATTACCGGTCAAGTTGCAAGATTTAGAATGAAAGGGAACCTGGGTGTTCGCCAGATCGGGTTTCAAGAAACAGATACAGTCGATATTTTTAGACATGTTACGAAATATGCTGTCTGCATAAAGGATCCGACCAATATTAGGTACGAATTGGAGAAGGCATGTTATTTGGCGAAGTCTGGAAGGCCCGGGCCTGTATTGATAGACATCCCTGACGATGTTCAAAGGGAACAGGTCGACCCAAACAAATTAGTAAGTTTTATCCCCGAACAAGCATTAGACGATAGCGATTATATAAAGAAGCAAGTAGATTTGTGCGTTCGGCTACTACACAATGCCAAAAGGCCAATAATTGTTTTAGGTTGGGGAATCCGACTTGCAAAAGCAGAAAAAGAGACAGAAGAATTGATAAGTAATCTTGGTTTTCCCGTTGTTACAACTTGGGCTGTTGCTGATTTATTGCCAATATACCATCCATTGTCGGTTGGTACTTTCGGAACTCATGGAACAAGATATGCTAATTTTGCGGTACAGAATGCTGATTTAATATTCTCGATAGGCTCCCGGTTAGACACCAAAGCAACGGGAAGTCCAATGACAAGTTTTGCAAGGGCAGCTAAAAAAATTATTTTGGACATAGACCGCTCTGAATTGTCAAAATTTCAAAAATTTAAGATGAAAACTACACTTCTTATTCATTCTGATGCTAAGAAGTTTCTTGGTATGCTCAACCTTAAAAAGGATATTGAAAAAAGCAGTAGAGGTAGACAAATTTCTAACTGGTTAGAGCAGATCAAAATATGGAAACAGAAATACCCCATTTGCACCAGTAAATACTACGCAGAAGAGGAAATAAATCCTTATGTTTTTATCAAAACACTTTCAAATTGCTGTGATAAGGACAGTATCATCGTGGTTGATACAGGTTGCACTCTGGCTTGGACGATGCAGGCCTTTGATTTTAAAAGTAATCAGAGAGTCTATCACGATTGGAATAATACAGCTATGGGATGGGCATTGCCGGCTAGTATCGGAGCATGTTTTGCAAGTGAGCAACGCCAGGTAATCTGTGTGATTGGCGATGGGAGCCTGCAGATGAATATCCAGGAATTATCAACAATTATTTATCACCAGCTGCCCATTAAGATTTTCCTGGTAAACAATAAAGGGTACAGTATGATTCGGCAAACGCAGGATCAGTGGTTCGATTCTGGCTATGAAGCATCTACCACTGAAAGCGGGTTAGCGTTTCCCGATTTTGTTAAGATTGCCCAGGCCTACGGATATAAAACAATTACTTTAAATCGCAACAATGAATTGGCCAAAGGCGTGAGAGAGGTTCTCGAAAGCAACGAGGCGTTTTTTTGTAATGTAGAGATTTCTCCGGAGCACAGGGTTGTACCACAGGTGAAATATGGAAGGCCAAATGAGGACATGGAGCCTTTGTTGGAGAGAGAAGAATTTGAAGAGAATATGAGGGTCGTATCGAACGTGTTTTATGATCATGAATAAAAGGAGATATTGATTATGTATAACGGTTTGATTCAAAAAGGAGGTTGGTATTTTGGATATTCTAGAGATTAAGCAAAATATTCTCTCCCTTATCGAATTACAAGAAGCAAAATATTCCCATCACATTACATCACCGAGTAAATTTTGGAAAGATGTACTACAAAAACTTTCATTTATTTTTGATTTTTCTGAAGCAAACCTGAGGAATATAAGGCTCCATACCGGTTTTGGATTCTATCTTGGATCATCTTGGTCCACATGCTACTACGAAGCACAAGAGATATCAAGGGGTATAAAAGAAATAGATAGCTCAAGATTTATTAAAGATTATAAAAAATTAACAGAAAACGTCCCAGTGGCATTCCACTGTTCGGAACTGGATTATAACAATGAGTCCATATCCATTCATTACGGAGATAAATATATTACTGAAGATATTTTACGTGCACAATCTACTGTGTCAAACTTGTTTCAGATTAGAGACACATTTTCATCTTGCTTAGAGATAGGTGCAGGCTATGGGTCATTGGCAAATCAACTTTTAAAACTTTTTCACGTCAAGAAGTACTTTATCGTTGATTTCCCCGAAACGCTGTATTGGAGTATTCTGTGGACAGGCCTCGTCTCACCCGAAAAAAAAATATTATTATTTAATGGAAACAATAATAACGAAATTGAGGATGCAGATGTCATTTTTATTCCACCTTTCTTAATTGATAATTTAAAACTTGAAGTCGACTTAGCTATTAATGAAAATTCCTTCTGTGAGATGACTCAGGAACAGGTTGATTTTTATCTTGATAACAATAATATTAAATTCAATGTATTGTATTCAAATAACCGCGACAGGCAATTTATGAATAATGAGTTGCAGAGTCTAAATTCAGCATTGTCAAAAAGATATATTTTAACGCCTTCCACGGACTTTTACGATAAAATATATCAAAAAGAATACAGTAAACATAACTGTAAATACATTTATTTTTGTAGTAAAAATATTTCGTTGGAAATGATTGATCCATCAAAATTGTGTGGACTATCGATAAGAAAGGAGCATTGAAAAAATATGTCTGAAATAAATCTTATAGCAACACACCCCAAAGCAAATCGAGATTACGACAAACGAGTCCAGGAAAAAACCCCGGAAATTATTCGTATAGCAAAAGAATTCGCGAAGGAATTCTTTGATGGGGATCGTAAATGCGGCTACGGGGGTTACAAGTATGACGGCCGCTGGAGGGCTGTGGCTAACAAGATGAAGGATCATTACCGGTTAGCTGAAGATTGTGCGATCTTAGATATTGGATGTGCAAAAGGTTTCTTGCTTCATGACTTCAAGGAATTGATGCCGCATTGTACTGTTGCAGGAATTGATGTGAGCGAATATGCCATCGAAAATGGTATGGAGTCGGTAAAACCTTTCTTGAAAATTGCAAGTGCAGAGAAACTTCCCTATCCAGATAAAAGTTTTGATCTTGTAATTTCGATCAACTCGATCCATAACCTCCCTATCGAAAGGCTTAAAACTGCCCTTCGTGAGGTGGAACGTGTTTCCCGGGGCCATAGTTATGTTACAGTTGATGCCTGGCGTAACGAAGAAGAAAGAGTAAACCTTTATAAGTGGGTTCTCACTGCAGAAACTATGCTCCATGTGGATGACTGGAAAAAACTTTTCGAAGAAGTGGGTTATACCGGTGATTACTGGTGGTTTATAGCGGATTGAGGAGACATTAGCGTGAAAACCTGTGCCGCAGTTTTATTTGAACTTAACAAACCGCTGAGAATCATTGAAGTCGATATCCCCGAACTATTACCCGGTCAGGTACTTGTCAAAATAGCTTACAGTGGTGTGTGCCACAGTCAATTAATGGAAGCAAGAGGGAAACGGGGTGTTGATTTTTATCTACCTCACATGCTTGGTCATGAAGGATCTGGAGAGGTTGTTGAAGTTGGTAAGGGCGTTAAAAAAGTAAAACCAGGCGATAAAGTGATACTTGGCTGGATCAAAGGCATCGGGATGGATGTACCGGGCACAAAATACACGAAGGACGGGATGACTATTAACGCCGGCGGGGTGACCACTTTCAGCAACTATTCGGTGGTTTCAGAAAATAGATGCATTAAGCTTCCCGATGGTATTCCTATGGACTGCGCGGTATTGTTCGGTTGCGCAATCCCTACTGGTGCGGGTATGGTAATAAATCAGGTTAAACCAAACCAAGGATCATCAGTTGCAATTTTTGGACTTGGAGGCGTAGGTCTCAGTTCGTTGATTGCCATGAATTTATTTAACTGTTCCGTGGTAATTGCCATTGATATTGTAGAACAAAAACTGCAACTTGCCCGTAAGTTTGGTGCTTCACATTTAATTAATGCTGCTAAACAGGATGTTTTGGAAGAAATTGACAATATAACCCAAGGGAAGGGCGTTGATTATAGTGTTGAGACTTCAGGACTTGCGAGTTCTATTGAAACTGCCTTTCAATCTGTAAGAAAGTTTGGGGGGCTTTGTGTCTTCGCGTCTCACCCTGAATTCGGTGATAAAATTAAGCTTGATCCGTATGATTTAATTTGTGGGAAAAGGATAGAAGGAAGCTGGGGAGGATCAAGCAACCCTGACGAAGATATACCTAAATTTGCAGCGTTATATCGGAAAGGCAAACTCCCCCTCGAAGAACTGTTAAGCCAGAAATACAAACTTAATCAAATCAACCAAGCACTTGATGATTTGGAACGTAGCGAAATTATAAGAGCTTTGATTGAATTGTGTTGATAGAGTATATTTAGACAAAAGAGGATGAATTATGGGCATTGCTCGTGCTGTGATTAAATTGCTCATGAGGGAAGGTAAAAGAGAAAACTATTTTGGAAATCTACTAACTATGGGTAGACAGGATGTATATGCAACAAGCCGTAATCTCAAAAAATGGGCATCCGAAATGGATTTTCAATTAAAAAGAGATATAGACATTTCTATGAAAGGCTTAATAACAGATAATGATTTATTTCTTTCGCTTGGTTTTGAGAGCATCGGCAGTATGGATTATAATGATTATGAACAATGTACAATTATACATGATTTAAATAAAGATGTTCCAAACGAATTACATAATAAATATGATTTAATACTTGATAGCGGAACTTCAGAGCATATTTTTAATTTCCCAAAAGTTTTGGAGAATTATAATAAAATGCTAAAGGTTGGGGGAAGGATAATCCATGGTCTACCATCTTCAAATCATGTTGATCATGGATTTTACATGTTTTCGCCAACTGTATTTTATGACTACTATTTGGCTAATAAATGGGATGTAATAGAATCTGTTTTCTTTAAATACTATCGGCAACATGATACAAAATTATGGAAAATCTATAAATATACACCAGGTTGTTTAGATGATTTTTCTTTTGGGGGTCTCAAAGGAATGTATGGAATTTTTTTTATCTTTCGAAAAACAATCAATTCTACCTTTAATGCAGCTGTCCAGCAAGGTTCTTATATAAAGACATGGGAGAATGCTAAAAAAGATAAAATTTCTCACGGACCTGTTAAACTTCTTTTGAAAAATTTTGCAAACAGACTCCCAGAGTGGTTACATCATATATTACGATCATTATATTTTAAAATTACCCAAAAAAGAATACCCAAATTTAACTTAAAACTAATCGCTAAGTATTAGCGATAAACTGCGACAGCCAATGCATGCACAATGAATGAAAGGAAGATACTCTAATTATATCAATAGTAACAAAAATTAGAGCAGTATTCCGTAACTTTGAAGTTGACCGTGCTGTATTATTTAGTTTTCTTTCAAGAATATGGGGACTTTGTGCAGGGCCTGTTACCTCAATTCTTATTGTAATCAATTTTAGCCCAGAGATTCAGGGATATTATTATGCTTTCGGAACGGTTTTAACTCTCCAAATGTTTGTAGAGTTGGGGCTCGGGACTGTTATCTCTCAATTTGCAAGTCATGAATGGTCGCAATTAAGTATAGATAACGCTGGATGTATCATTGGTGATCAAGAGTCGCTTTCAAGGCTGACCAGCATTGCAACCATTGCCGCAAAGTGGTATGCCATTGGGGCTATTATTATTACATTGGGGCTAAGCATAGGTGGATATATTTTCTTTTCAAATTCACCAAAATCGTATGTAGTCTGGGATGGTCCATTGTTCTTATTGAGTTTATTAACCGGGATTAGTGTTTTGCTCGTACCAATTTGGTCGCTCCTTGAAGGTTGCAATCAGGTGTCAAGTCTGTATACATTCAGATTTATTCAAGGGATAGTAACGAGCATTTCTGTTTGGATTGCCATGCTATTTGGTGCTAATTTGTGGGCATTGTCAATCTCAAGTGTAACTGCACTTATTTGTGCTTTGGTGTTTATTAAGAGAAGATACTGGATTTTCTCAAAAACTGTATTTTTTTATCGGATTTCTGGTCCAAAAATAAGCTGGTGTAAAAATATGCTTCCCATGCAATGGCGAATAGCAGTTTCATGGGCAAGCGGGTTTTTTATTTATTCTCTTTTTGTTCCAGTTCTTTTTAGATATCATGGACCAGCAATAGCCGGACAGTTTGGCATGACATGGAGTGTAGTTGGCGTATTGAGCATTGTATCGAGCTCCTGGCTGTCGCCAAAAATTCCACAGTTAGCTATGCTGGTAGCAAGAAAAAAATATGATGAGCTTGACCTTTTATTCTGGAAGGTAACGAAGATAATAATGGTTATAACTGTCATCATGGCTCTTGCAATCTGGTCATTTATCTATATATTAAATAACATAAATTATCCGTTGGCTTCACGATTTGCATTGCGCCTCCTGCCTCCTTTGCCAACAGGCTTACTATTGATAACCCAGGTATTAATGATTTCATCAATTCCTTTTTCTTCATATATGCGCGCGCACAAGCAAGAGCCAATAATGGCATTGTCTGTTCTGGCTGCAATAATGGTAGGTTTGTCTACAGTAATATTGGGTAAATATTATTCAGCGACTGGGATGGCGTTTGGTTACCTGATAGTACATATAGTAATAATCCCTTTTATTTTCTTAATCTGGTATCGGCGCCGGATTGAGTGGCATAGCTGTAATGAGCCGATATAAGAAAGCCTTGAAGAGGCACATTCAAAATATGCCTTTAGGAGAATCCGTCCTGCTTCCAATGGCGAGTTTAATCTACGAACGCATTAGGCGTTCACAGTCATTATTGTATCGTTTAAAAAAATGGGCGGATGAAGAGAAAGAAACCAAATATTTGTTAAAAAGACTGCGCGCGGATGATTTTTCAGAAGTTGTTATTGTATATGATTTGTTAGTTTCGCCTCAAAATTATGGGGTGGTGTTTTATATGGCAATGTTTGCAAAATATTTTTTGATGCGAAGGAAGAAAATAAATTTCGTTATTATAGATTCGGAATTTAGGGATGACTGGGCAGTTTTGAATGAAGCGGAAAAAGTATATTTAATAGAAAGTTTTTTAGAACTCCCAAAAGTATTGCTTGCTGATGGAGCAATGGTTGATATCCACTTAATGTCGTGGAGAGAATTCACTGTCTATGTTGAAAAAAAGAAGACCGCTTTATTTCCTTTTCAAAAAAGAGTTGAAAAGAGAAAATGGTTTTATCCATGTATATTTAATATTATTAATCGCTTAGTTTCACTTGAGGATATAAAATTTATTGACCGCTTCCTCATATACCATAAGGATATTGTCGAAAAATGCAACATTTCTATTCCAGAAAAGCCTTATATCACTTGGAACGCCAGGTATTCCGATAAGTGGTCCACAAACCGAAATTGTAGCGAAAAGGAATTTATTGAGATATATGAATCGTTAAAGAAGTTGTATCCGGAACATTCAGTAATGTTGGTATCTGATCGACTTGGATGTGAATATTTCAAAAGCTTATCAAATAAACATAATGTGAGGCTTTTATTCTCAAAAGACTTTTCGGCAACGTTTATGGGTGATGCTGCCCTAATTCTAGGAGGGGATTATTACTTCCAACTCAGAGGCGGTGGAATCGGTGCGTGTGTTCTTTACTCAAAAACCCCTTATGGATTTATTGCAAACATAGATTATGAGGGTAATGAAAGTGAATGGAGAAAAGGAAAATTGACCCCTTGGGCAACTGACAAACAAAACTTTAAAAAGGGAAACGCAGGTCTTCCATATGATGTTAGGTTTTAAGAGTGCATCCAAGCATTTTACTGCTCTTATCTGGGATTAGAACTTTGATATTGTTTAGAGCGTGATGAAAGCTTTGAGAACAACAAGGAGAGGAGGGCGTAGTAATGAGAATTCTATTGATCGCCTATGATAATGATTCACATATTTCTGTATTTCCGTTAGGTTTGGCATACATAGCATCAGCTTGTAGAAAAGCGGGCCATGATGTAACAATTTATAATCAGGACGTATATCATTGGACAGAATTGCACTTGGTGGAGTTATTGAAAAGAGAGCAGTTTGACATAGTTGGTGTTGGAGTAGTAGGCGGATATTATCAATATCGAAAATTATTAAAGATTTCAGAAGCAATCAATAGGACAAAAAAAAGACCTTTTTATATAATAGGTGGCCATGGGCCATCACCTGAACCTGAGTACTTTCTCAAAAAAACGTCTGCAGACGCTATAATCATAGGCGAAGGGGAAAACACCATTGTAGAGCTCCTGAGTGTTTTGGAAAACAAAGGCAAATTATCTGATGTAAAAGGCATTGCTTTTATGGAACAGGGAAAATGTGTTCAGACAATAAGACGAGAACTTATTGAAGATATTGATGAAATCCCTTATCCTGCATGGGACTTATTCCCTATGGATCATTACGTCTTACTAAGGGAAGAAAACATCAGAAATACAGACCGCTTTTTTGCAGTTTTATCGGGCAGAGGATGTATTTTTAAATGTAATTTTTGCTACAGAATGGATCCAGGATTTAGAGGGAGATCTCCCGAGAGTATCATCGAAGAAATACGGATTCTCAAGAAAGATTACAATATTACTTATATCGATTTCATGGATGAATTATTTATGGTTTCAAAGCAAAGAACAGTTGAATTGTGCAATAGTTTTATAAAAGCAAAATTAAACATACGATGGAGGTGCAGCGGGCGTTTAAATTATGCAAAACCTGAAGTATTAAAATTGATGAAAGAAGCTGGATGCGTCTTTATCAATTATGGGATTGAATCATTAGACCAGAAAATCCTAAAAGTGATGAACAAGGCGCTTACAGTTAAACAGATTCATGCTGGTATAATAAACACCTTAGAGGCCGGTATAAGCCCGGGGTTTAATATAATTTTTGGGAATATAGGTGAAACAGCAGAATCACTAAAGCTTGGCGTTGATTTCTTATTAAAATACGATGATCATGCACAATTAAGAACAATAAGGCCTGTTACTCCATATCCGGGTTCTCCCTTGTATTATTACGCTATTAAGAATGGTCTTTTAAAGGATTGCGAAGATTTTTATCAAAATAAACACGTTAATTCTGATTTACTATCCGTTAATTTTACAAATTTAAGTGATGAAGAATTTCATGCGGTCCTTTATGAGGCAAATACAAAGTTACTTGAAAGTTATTATTCAGCTTTACTAAGTAAATCCTTAGAAAACGCTCGCAAACTTTATTGCGAAAAAGATTCTTCGTTCAGAGGGTTTCGGCCTGTTTGATTGTACAATAATAAGGCTTAGCAAAAGTATTTTGTCAGAATCAATATATGTCCCCGTTGCAAGCGGCAGGGTATCAGAGAAATCATAGGAACCCTGCCTTACCCTGCAGCAAACTTTAGGGGATAATCAAGTTAAAACTGGAGGGCGTATGTCAATATTCATTATTGCTGAAATAGGTATTAACCATAATGGAGACGTAAGTATTGCAAAACAGTTGATTGATGTTGCTAAGGATGCAGGCACTGACGCGGTCAAGTTCCAGAAAAGAACGATTGATCTTGTATATACAAAAGAACTTTTGGATTCACCACGGGAAAGTCCTTGGGGAACCACACAGCGTGCACAGAAAGAGGGTCTTGAGTTCGGTCTTAGCGAGTATAAAGAGATTGATGCATACTGCAAACAAAAAGGGATTGAGTGGTTTGCGTCGGCTTGGGATATTGAGAGCCAGAGATTTTTACGGCAATTTAATCTGAAATATAACAAAATAGCCTCCGCGATGATCATATATGAAGATTTATTAAAAGAGGTTGCTTCGGAGAAGAAGCATACATTTATTTCTACGGGCATGACCGAAATAAAACATATTGACCGTGCTATTGAGATATTCAAAAACGCAGGTTGTCCGTTTGAGCTTATGCATTGTGTTTCTACCTATCCCATGGAAGATGAGGATGCAAATTTGAATTGTATTAAGACACTCAGGGATCGCTATAAATGCGATGTAGGATACAGCGGGCATGAAGTTGGCCTGGCAGTGTCATATGCTGCTGCGGCTCTTGGTATTACATCGCTGGAACGTCATATTACTCTTGATCGTGCCATGTATGGTTCTGATCAGGCCGCTTCAGTTGAACCGTCCGGATTCCGTCAACTTACAGGTGCTGTAAGAAAGATTGAAAAGGCAATGGGGAATGGCAATATTTCTATGAATCATAAAGAAATTAAAATTGCAGAAAAACTAAGGGCACACATTCCATTTGAATCTAATCGGTAGACATTTATGAAAAATATAGTTGCAATTATTTTAGCAAGAGGCGGCTCAAAAGGAATCCCAAAGAAGAATATTATAGATTTTTGCGGGAAGCCCTTAATTGTCTGGACAATTGAACAGCTACAACATTCGACTGGAATCAATTCAATTTGGGTCAGTTCAGACAGCGAAGAGATCCTTGCTGTAAGCCAAGCTTGTGGTACTGAAATCATACACAGACCTGTCAAATTATCTGGAGATTTGGCTACTTCCGAAACAGGCTGGCTCCATGCTCTTGAAATCATAGAAAATAAAATGGGAAAGGTTGATATTGTTATTGCTCCTCAAGTAACTTCGCCTTTGCGAGAATCTCAGGATATAGAACGTGGGATAACTGACTTCCAAGAACAAAATTGCGATTCAATGTTTTCCTGCAGTGTGGCGGAAGACTTATTTTTTTGGGAGAAAATGCCGGACGGGACATTAAGAAGCGTAAACTATGATTACAAAAATAGAAGTCGCCGCCAGGATATTCCAAAACAATATATTGAGAATGGATCTTTTTACATGTTTAAACCGGAGGTTCTTAAGCAGCACAATAATAGATTTGGCGGTAAAATAGGCATCACAAAAATGGATTTCTGGAAAATGTTTGAGATTGACTCGATGGAAGATTTAAAGATGTGTGAAGCCTTGATGGAAGCATTTTTGCTGAATAAATAATAACAAGTTTCTCATAATCGAAAGGTCGTGAAGATATGAATACGAAAAAAAGCCGAGTTGTTTGGTTTAACGGAGAGTTTGTCCCGGAGTCGGAAGCAAGAATATCCATCTACGATTCAGCCCTGATGTTCGGTGATATGGTCTTTGAAATGACAAGATCATTCAATAAAGTGCAGTTCAAACTCAGGGAACATCTGGAGCGTTTGTATGCCTCTATCAAATATGTTCGCATTCCTCTGGAGATGAGTATGGATGAAATGGAAAAACACTGCCACGAAACCATCGAAGCAAATGACCCCTGTTTTCAACTGGATGATGAGCATAGATTGTTGATTGATGTGTCCAGAGGTATCCTTTCCATTTATCAGGGGATTGTAGGTACGCATAAAGGCCCGAATGTTGTTATTGCGGATTTCCCATTGCGCTGGACTGTCGCCGGAATGGGCAAATTGTTCGATACCGGTATTAATGCAGTCATTACTTCGCAACGGGCTATCCCTGCTCAATTACTTGAACCTAAAGTAAAAAACAGAAGCCGCATACACTATCTGATGGCCAACATTGAGGCATCAAATTACGAAGGCGAAAACAACTGGGCACTTTTGCTCGATCCGGATGGATTCGTTGCAGAGGGAACCGGGGACAATTTCTTTATTGTCAAAAATAATATGATTATTACACCTGAACCAAGAAATATACTCAGAGGAATCAGTCGTGCATATATTTTTGAATTGGCTAAGAAGCTGGGCCTGCCTTGTATCGAAAAGAATATCGAACCTTATGATGTTATTACCGCGGACGAGGCATTTATGACGGGCACCCCGTTCTGTATATTGCCCGTATCATCTCTAAACAATATTTCAATTGGAAATGAACCAATGGGAAATATTACACGTCAACTGCTTGATATGTGGAGTAGTGAAGTTGGAGTTAATATAATTGAACAGATAAAAAAATGGGATTCTGAGCGCGACACACAAGCAACGTCGGGTCCGTCGCCTTATTCCTTTAAATCCAAGAGGTAGATGTCTACGCCAAGTGGTTCAACAGAATTAGCGGATTTCATCACACGTCATATCGCTTTATTATACCATTAGAACGAGGGCATAATGGCTAAATATTTTAACGGATTATACTGCATTCATCTGGAATTGACCAGCAGATGCAACAAGGACTGCTGGATGTGCGGCAGAAGAAAGATAGACAGAGAATATCCGGAAATAGCCATGAATTATGGCGAGATGGACTTTGAGCTGGTTAAGAGAATTGCCGAGCAATTACCGGATGGAATTGTTGTTCAATTTCACAATAATGGTGAGCCACTTCTTTATCCCAGATTTGGTGAAGCAGTCAGATTGTTTAAGAATCAGATAAAATGTGTAGATACAAATGCTAAATTGATAGTAGAAAAAGCAGACGATATTATAGATAACCTGGATTCTATTACTATATCTGTCATAGAAAACGATCCTGATGGGGATGAACAGAATGAACTGGTTAAAAAGTTTCTGGAGATCAAAGGCAAGAGAAAGCCTCATATGATTTATAGATGTCTGGGGAAGGTGGATACTGAAAGATGGGAAGAATTAGATGGTATCGTAGCTACCAGGATATTACATAATCCCCTGGGAAGCTTTAAATATCAGAAAAACCCCACCGTACCTGAAGTAGGGATTTGTCTGGAAATATTAAATCATATGGCTATTAACAGACTCGGCGAAGTCTCTATCTGCGTGAGATTTGATCCGAAGAGATTCGGGGTCATTGGAGATGCTGCTTCTACACCTTTGTTGGACATATGGAACGGCTCGAAAAGAAAAGAATGGATTAAACATCATGTAGAGGGAAACAGGAACAAAATCCCTCTATGCAGTAATTGTGATTTCTGGGGAGTACCGACAGGGTTGTAGCGACTCGTTGATTAATGATTAGAGGGGCAAATGAATAGACAGGACTTTATGGATACAGTTAACAAAGCCGAGGAGCAGTATCCTGTTGAGAAATGGATAATTAATGACATCCATATATGGCCAATAATTCGTCTGAGCCTTTATTTTCAAAACGCAGATGAATTTAAAATAAATAAAAAATCTAAAGAAGCAAACAGAGAAGTCTTTGCCTCTATAATCCGAGTAATCAGCATTCTAACGGGTGGTTTGAGATTTGGATATTCGTATCTTAAAGACTTCCGTAAAAATAGTAAACCAAATTCACAGGCCGATGCAGTTTTTTTAAGTGACGGTATTTCTTATATAAAATTAAAAGATACTTGGTATGAAAAATATTGTGACCCACTGGCTAGTTTATTTAATGTAAATAAACTATCGTATTTCCTTATGACACCCTTCAATAAATATTTTATACCTAGAAACAGTCCATCGATGTTTATACAACCATATATTGATTATATTAAAATTAAAAACGCGCTTTATTTTAAAATTCATAGTCCAGAGGATGATAAATTAGATAAATTTGATGATTTTGTCGATTATCTAAAAGTAAATAAATTATATACAAACTTATCAGATTTAAAAAAAATAAAAATGCAAGCACATCAAATAATAAATATTGCAAGATTTTATATTAAAATGTTTAGAAAAACAAAACCATCAATTTGTTTTTCGGTGGGTTATTATGGGAATGAAGGTTTTGCTTTAAATCTTGCTTGTCGAGTATTGAAAATCCCTTCGGTTGATATTCAGCATGGTTTTCAGGGCGATTTTCATCCAGCATATGGACGATGGAACAGAGTGCCGGACAAAGGTTATGAATTATTACCAAAAATATTTTGGTGTTGGAGTAATTATGAAGCAACAACCATTAATGGATGGAATAAAAATCATTTGAAATGGCATGAACCTTTAGTTGGTGGAAACCCGTTTTTACATTTGTGGCAACCAGAGAATGATGATGATATTATAAATTATTACGATGATAAAATTATTAAGATTAAAAATTGTTGTTTAGATCTAAAACATGTCCTCTACACCATTGGGGGGGATGAAGAATATGATGAACTCAATAAAATCATCGAAATTGCAAAAAACACAGAAAAGTCGTTTCATTGGTGGTTTCGTTTGCACCCGAATTATTTAAATCAGAAACATAAAATAAATGCAATATTAAGGGATAATAAAATTATCAGTTATGAACTTGATGCGGCCACTGACTTTCCTTTATTTGCTGTACTAAGACATATCGATGTTCATCTAACATATTTTTCTTCTACAGTAATTGAAGCAGAACTATTTGGTGTTCCATCGGTAGTCATGCATAAGTATGGTCCCATGTTTTTCCCAGAGCAATTTTTATCGGGCTGGGCAATACCAGCTAAGACAACCAATGAAATTATCAGCGCCATAGAGCATCAAATAGGCAAAAAAAATTTTTTGAAAGAAAATAAAATATCCCAAAATATGTGCAACACTGAAAAGGCGATCGCACATTTACTAAAGTTAATCAAAGAAAATAATAAAGAAAAAAGAACACTAACCGGATTATCAGCATGATCCTTATAATAGACTACGGAATGGGCAATTTAGGGTCGATATTAAATATGCTTAATAAGATAGGTGTAAATGCAGCTATTTCGTCAAATATTAAAGATATCGAGAAAACAGATAAGCTAATTCTCCCCGGTGTTGGTGCTTTTGACAGGGGCATGAATAACCTGGAAGAGCGTGGCTTGATACCGATGCTAAATAAACTGGTGCTGGAAGACAAAATACCTATTCTAGGTGTTTGTTTGGGTATGCAGTTATTAGGTATGAGGAGCGAGGAAGGTCGACTGCACGGTTTGGGTTGGTTGGATGCGGAAACGATCCGTTTCAAGTTTCAGGGTGCCAATGCCAATTTGAAGATTCCGCATATGGGCTGGAACCAGCTTTCTGTTCGTCAGGCCCATCCGCTTTTTGCTGATCTTGAAGCAGTGAATCGTTTTTATTTTGTGCATTCATATCACGTCGTATGTGCAAACCCGGATAACGTACTTGCAACAACATCTTACGGATTTGATTTCACCTCGGCCATAGTAAAAGATAATATTATGGGTGTGCAGTTTCACCCGGAAAAGAGCCATAAGTTTGGAATGCATCTGTTAAAGAACTTTGTGGCGTTGGTTTGATGCTGATACCGCGAGTCATCCCATGTCTGTTGCTTCAAAATGCTGGCCTGGTCAAGACAGTCAAGTTTAAAGATCCCAAATATCTCGGTGATCCCATTAATATCGTCAAAATTTTCAATGACAAAGAAGTTGATGAACTGGTGTTCCTCGATATCACGGCAACAGTTGAAGGCAAACACCCGCCCTTTGAACTTCTGGAACAAGTGGCCAGCGAAGCCTTTATGCCTGTAGGATACGGCGGCGGCATCAGAAGTCTGGAAGACGTCAAAACAATTCTTGGTTTAGGGATTGAGAAGGTCGTCATCAACAGCTACGCTGTTGAAAATCCATCATTTATCAGCAATGTTGCCAATTTTGCTGGTAGCCAAAGCACCGTAGTATCTATCGATGTCAAGAAAGGCATCTTTGGTGCATATGAGGTACGTACTCACAGAGGCACAAAAACAACGGGGATGGACCCGGTTGAATTAGCTGTAAGGATGGAAAATGAAGGTGCTGGCGAGCTGATCTTATGTTCAATTGACAGGGACGGTACCATGAAAGGGTATGACATCGACTTGATCAGTCGCGTGGCTGCTGCTGTAAACATTCCGGTAGTTGCATGTGGCGGCTCGCGTACGGTGCATGATCTTGGTGCGGTGATCAAGCAAGGTGGCGCATCCGCAGCGGGTGCGGGGAGCATGTTCGTGTTTCAGGGGCCACATCGGGCAGTGCTGATAAGCTATCCCCATTACGACGAATTAGAGCAATTATTGGAGATTAGCTGATGAAAAAAAACTATCAGGTCTGTTCTCGTTGCGTCATGGACACAAGCGCGGCAGACATTACTTTTGATGAGCAGGGAGTGTGTAACTATTGTACCAGTTATTTGAAAATGCTGTCAGAAATTGAAGTAAGTGCAGAGGAATTAGAAAAGAGTCGACACGAATTTCATGCGATGGTAAAAGCCCATGGAAATGGGAAACCCTATGACTGTATAGTTGGAGTGTCCGGGGGGGTTGACAGTTCTTACGCATTATACCTTGCCGTTCAGAATGGCCTGCGACCCCTCGCTGTGCATCTTGATAACGGGTGGGATTCTGAATATTCGCAAAGCAACATTGAAAATCTAGTGCGCGGCTTGGGTGTAGATTTGCACACGCATGTTATTGACTGGCCGGAGAACAGAGACATGCAGTGTGCCTTATTCAAGTCAGGAGTGATTGATATCGAAATGATTATGGATAATGCCCAGGCTGCTACAAATTATAAACAGGCTTTGAAATACGGGCTGAAAGATATTCTATCTGGAACAAATACTCGCACCGAAGGAATGCCTCAAGCACCGGGCTGGACACATTACAAATTTGATGTAAAAAACATCCGGGCGATACAGAATAAATTTGGTAGAGAAAAGATTAAAACGCACCCTTTGATGAGCACTTTGGACTGGATTTATTTTGAATATATAAGAAAAGTAATGTGGCATAACTATTTAGACTATTTTATATATAATAAAGCTGAAGCAATAGAAATTCTAAAAAACAAATTTCAGTATGTGCCTTATCGATATAAACACGGCGAATCCGTTTTTACGAGGTTTTATCAAAATTACATACTTCCGGAGAAATTTGGCGTCGATAAGCGAAGGGTTCACCATTCAACACTTATCTGTACAGGACAAATGACCCGATCGAGTGCGCTGGATGATTTAAAAGGAAATCCCTACATTGAATCTGGTGAAGCAGCGGATGATCAAATATATGTTCTTAAAAAACTCGGAATGACCAAAGACGAATTCTGTGATTACATGCTTCTGCCGCCTGTGCCCCATCAGAATTACCCTTCAGAAATGAATATGTTAAAAATTTTAAGCCGTATATACAAGGCCTTTAAAAGACAGTCATGAAAAAATGCCTTCTCATCGCGCCTTTGGTGAGTCATGCTACTGCTGGGAGGGTGGCTGCAATTGGGAGTACCACCTATGGGCTATACGTTGCAGATATAAGCACACGCCCGCTTAGACATCGACTTGATCAATATCCTTTTTCCCTCATAAAGGGCTATTTTGATCTGAATGTGCGTTCAAATGATCCACTATATCGGGATATCGTAAGCTATTTGGCAATAATCAGGGACACCCTAATAAGTAGAGGGATTTTGCCGGAGAGCAAGAAAATATCGGATAGAATACGGGAAGTGATGAACGAAGTAAAGCCAACGGTAGTTGTAGTGTATTATGGTGCGACCGCCATGCACTTCGCCAGGATAATAAAAAGACTATTTCCTAAGGTACCGGTAATAATCATTCATAATGCCATCCCAGTTACGCTCGAGAGAAAGAACAAATTTCAGCGACTACTTAGGAGAAGCTTCATAAATGAGTTTGTTGACTATAATAAGTGGTTAAACAAACTTGATTATTATATATATGCCTCAACGGAAATGTCTGACTTTGCCCAGAATAGATTTAATATTCCAAAAAACAAAGTATCGATCTTGCCCGACTACCTGCCAAGATCGCTGCATGTAAAAACGGACTCGATTATAAATAATATTCGTAATGACAGCCCTAGCATCATATTTCTTGGCGCACCTGAACGCTGGGGAACGGCTATTGATAACTTAGATTCGCAGTTTCTTGATCTGGCTCATGAAAAAATTAACATTTATTCTGGTGGAATCTCCAAAGAAGTGATTGAAACCGGCTATGGTTTTAAATATCCGTATTTCACAGATGATGAGGTCTTTAAAGGCGACCTTGCAAATTATGCCCACGCCTTTGATGCAGCACTTATTACTTATGGGATAGAAGATAAAAGAGAAAGATTTCGTACAACACTCCCGACTAGATTTATTACTGCCTTAACAGCAGGAATTCCAATTGTAGTTAGGGCAGGCATGTTTGCTGCAGTTGAAGCATACGTTCAGAAGCATCAGATTGGTTTTGCATATCGCGATTCCCATGAGTTAAAAGACAGGTTAACTGATAATAATAAGATGTCAATATATCGTGCTAAGGCTATCGAACATTTAAAAGTAATTGGTGGCGAATGTCAATCACATGAGTTTGAAAAGATCTTTGAGGGATTGATTTGATGAGTCGGCTAATGTATATCAAAGATAGATTGAGGTCACTTATTGAACACACACTGCTCGGCCCTGTTTATCGCAACGTGCGCGATGAGTACAAGTTTCGACTTGCGCGGTTTGTTCGCAATCCACATGGATTCATGTTTGCTGGCCATGATGCAATGGGGAGATATATTTGCCGATATGACCCTCTCCTCTGCAATCATAGACAGGGTAATGCATCATTGTACGCTTATCAAGATAAACGGTCAAAGCTACAGGACAAAAAACTCAAAGAAAGGAGGAGGTGATACTGCTGAATAATTTTTTGGCTAAGGTATGGAATTTTCTCTGCCGAAAGGTATGGAATTCTTGTTGACTTTGAGGCTTTCTGTATGCAAATATCTTAGTAAACAACTATGACAATCTAATTGAGGTCTTGCCCCTGGGTGTTTCCGATAAAATCGGTGTAGCAAAATTTTATTGCGGAGGTACTGGTGCATCTTTAAAGGAAGAATGGGCAGGGGTATTGAAACATTTCTCTATAACAATAGCTTTATCGACATTAGATACACTTTTATTTTGCCGGCTTACAAATTCTCGACCGTTAATAAAGGTAGATGTTGAGGAGGCTGAATATCAAGTAATCAGAGGCGCTTTTCATGTTTTAAGAAGCAAACCTTCTCCGATATGGCTCGTTGAGGTTACGCTAACTGAACATCTTAGTTGTTCAGTCAACTCAAACTATCTTAGAACTTTTGATTCTTTTTTCGATCTCGGATATCATTGCAGGAGTGTCGGAACCGACAGAAGCATCTTGAGGTCAGAAATTCAAGACTATTTTGATACGGGTGTAAGGCCAGCATGGGCGGTATCTGGTAATTATATTTTCTACAATAACTCTTAGTGATCGCGCAAAAATAACTTGGCCACTTTAGGGTATTGTTTTCTTGGGTTGATCGATTGAAAGCGACACGCAAAACCGTCCCGATGGCAGGGCTATCAGAGTCTTAAATTGGCTCAAACTGGAGGAATTAGAATGCAAAAATGTAGGATATCAAATAAACCATTAACCGAATTATTTAATTTAGGTAGCTTATATGTGTCAGACTTTATTAGAGATGATGAAAACCCTCGTGGTGATAAACATGAGTTAAAAATGATGTTAAATGAAGAATCAGGCTTGGTGCAATTAGAGAAAACAACACCTGTAGATGTAATGTATGGTAAATATTGGTATAGATCAGGCATAAATAATACAATGAAGGATGAGCTAAGGAGTGTAGCAAACTCATGTTTAGAATCAATTGAAGTTAACGATGGTGATGTGTTTTTAGATATTGCTTGTAATGATGGAACGCTTCTAAGTTATGTTCCTAAGAATCTCAGAAGAATTGGTATTGACCCTGCTGATGATTCTTATAAAAAGGAATCTATGAGATATGCTGACGAAATAGTTCAAGATTACTTTACATTTGAAAATTATAAAAATACTAAATTTGGTGATAAAAAAGCTAAAATTATAACTGCAATTGCAATGTTTTATGATTTAGATGATCCTCTTTCATTTTTAGATGATTTAATTGAAGTATTAGATGATGAAGGACTATTCGTTATGCAGTTGAGTTATACGCCTTTAATGATTATTCAATTAGCATTTGACAATATATGCCATGAACATGTTTGTTATTATTCTTTGTTTTCATTAAAATATCTATTAGATCAAAAAGAATTAGATATTGTTGATTTACAGCTGAATGATGTTAATGGTGGCAGTTTTAGAGTTTATATAAGAAAAAAAAATGCGGACCAGGCGAAATTTAGAACTTCACCGTATAGAGATGTTGCTAATTATAAAATCAACTCAATCTTAGAATATGAAAAGAAAATGAATTTTAATAGAGCTGATGTATATAAATCATTCTACAATAAAATATGTGAACTACGAGAACAAATTGTAAATTTTATAAAGAAAGAAAGAGATAGAGGTAAAGTAATTTGGGGATACGGTGCTTCCACTAAAGGAAATACTTTGTTACAGTGGTATGGCTTAGATAATACATTAATAGATGCAATTGCTGAAAGAAGTTCTTATAAATATGGGCTGAAAACTGTAGGTACTAATATTCCAATATATTCCGAAGAAATTATGCGAGAAAAACAACCTGATTATTTAGTTGTTTTACCTTGGCATTATATAAGTGAATTTAAAAAAAGAGAAGCTGAGTATTTAAAACGAGGTGGGAAATTTATTGTGCCAAGTCCGAAATTTGAAATTATTTCAATGCCGTAGATACAATGTATCTAATGGTCTTAAAACGGAGACGCCATGGATAAACATAGTAAGATATATATCGCTGGTCATCGTGGGCTTGTTGGTTCAGCAATCGTACGTTATTTATTGTCTGAAGGTTATGAAAACTTAATTCTAAGCTCTCATATTGAACTTGATTTAATTAATCAAACTTCTGTAAAAAATTTCTTTCAAAAAGAACGTCCCGAATATGTTTTTCTTGCTGCTGCGAAGGTTGGCGGTATTCATGCGTGCAATACATATAAAGCTCAATTTATATATGAAAATTTACAAATTCAGAATAATATTATCCACTATGCATATATTTATGGTGTAAAAAAATTATTGTTTTTAGGAAGTTCCTGTGTTTACCCAAAAGATTCTCTTCAACCAATAAAAGAAGAGTATTTATTAACAAATTCATTGGAACCTACAAACGAGCCATATTCTATAGCAAAAATTAGCGGGCTAAAAATGTGTGAATTTTACAACGAACAATATGGTTGTGATTTTATTTCAGCTATGCCATCTAATCTATATGGTATCAATGATAATTTTGATCTTGAAAATTCACATGTACTACCTTCTATGATACGTAAATTTTATTTAGCAAAGAATTTATATGAAGATAACTTTAACTTAATTAGAAAAGATTTAATAAAAAGACCAATAACCAATGTTAATGCTAATGATTTGACTAACAGCGAGATTGAAAATTTATTGAATCTATATGGAATTGAAAAAGAAAATAAAACAATTGTAATTTTTTGGGGAAGCGGTAATGTTTATAGAGAATTTTTACATGTAGATGACCTCGCAGAAGCATTAATTTTTTTGATGTATAATTATTATGAATCAAAACCTATTAATGTTGGGGTAGGTAAAGATATTACAATTAATAACTTAGCGCAATTAATAAAAGAAATTGTCGGATTCAAGGGTGAAATTTTATGGGATAAATCAAAACCCGATGGCACACCAAGAAAACTATTAGATATAACCAAATTAACTCAAATAGGTTGGCAACCCAAAACCAAATTAGCTGACGGCATTAGAAGGACGTTTCAATTTTATAAAGAAAACAATTCAACATTATCTTGTTAAGTTCGTTTATCAAACTCGGAAATCTATGGAAAGGTCGATACAAGAGGCAATAAGTGGTATTTATGGCTTTGATTTTGAGCCCGGCTCTATTTAAAACCTACTTAGGGAGGTGTTCTTATAAAGATGAAAGTTCCTTTTGTTGATCTTTGGGCGCAATACCAATCTATAAAAAGCGAAATTGATAATGCGATAGAAGGCGTCATCAAGTCATCCGCATTCATTGGTGGTCAATATGTTCAACAATTTGAATCGGGATTTGCAGTTTATTGCGGTGCAAAATATTGTGTAGGTGTTGGAAATGGGACAGACGCCATTTACATCGTATTACGTGCACTCGGCATAAGTCCTGGAGATGAAGTTGTTACTGTAGCTAATTCATTTATTGCCACTTCAGAAGCTATAACCATGACCGGGGCACGGGTAGTATTTGTTGATTGTGATCCTGAGACATATAATATTGACGCAGCAAAGATAGAGGGGGCTATAACCAAAAGGACCAAAGCTATACTGCCAGTTCACCTCTATGGACATCCGGCAGAAATGGGAATGATAAATGAGATTGCCCATAAGCATGGCCTTTACGTGATAGAGGATGCAGCTCAGGCGCACGGAGCGAAGGTGGGCAGGGTAAAATCCGGGCGCCTAGGTCATGCAGCATGCTTCAGTTTTTATCCTGGCAAGAACCTGGGGGCCTATGGCGATGGAGGAGCAATTGTTACCAATGATGAAGAGCTTGCAACGAAATGTCGAATGATTGCCAATCATGGTCGAATTAAAAAATATGATCACGATTTTGAAGGTGTGAATAGTCGTTTAGATGGAATTCAGGCCGCAATATTGAGTGTTAAATTAAAATATATCGAAGATTGGACAGAGAAAAGGCGGAATAAAGCCGAGATATATAAGCAGAAATTGAAAGATACAGAGATAATTCTTCCCGTAGAGCTGTCTGGATTCCGTCATGTCTACCACTTATTTGTAATCAGGACAAAAAACCGGGATGCTGTTCGGGTCTATATGGATGAGAAAGGGATAGAAACTGGCATACATTACCCGATAGCCCTGCCGAACCTTGGCGCATATCGCTATCTTGATTATAATCCTCAAGATTTCCCGGTTGCAACTTTGTGTTCGCAAGAGATACTCAGTCTCCCCATATACCCGGAATTAACAGAGACTCAGATAGAATATATATGTGAGCATTTGACGGCAGCTATTAGGAGTGAAAAATGATTAAATTTGCATTAGTAGGTTGTGGGAGAATCGCAAAAAGGCATGCCGATCTTTTAGGATCTGGTCAGATCAAGGATGGTATACTTACTGCCGTGTGTGATATTGTCCCGGATAGAGCCAAATCTTTTGGCGAGAAATATAATGTACCTTTTTATGTAAACCTGAATGAAATGATGCAGAAGGAGAGAGATATAAATGTCGTTTCTGTCCTGACGCCAAGCGGTTTACATGCAGAAAATGTTATAAGGCTTGCTGAGTATAGAAAACATATTGTTGTGGAAAAGCCAATGGCATTGACCCTTGAAGATGCCGATGCAATGATCCGCCAATGCGACGAAGCCGGTGTAAAACTCTTTGTAGTAAAACAAAATCGTTACAACTTACCTGTGCTGAAACTACGCGAAGCTATTGAAAAGAAGCGTTTCGGCAAATTGGTTTTAGGAACTGTAAGAGTGAGGTGGTGTCGAACGCAGGAGTACTATAACCAGGATGCGTGGAGGGGCACCTGGAGCATGGATGGTGGAGTGTTTACAAACCAGGCGAGTCATCATATAGATCTATTGGAATGGATGATGGGAGAACCCGAATCCGTGTTTGCCAAGGCAACCACTGCTTTAGTCGATATTGAAACAGAAGACACCGGCATAGCAATTATTAGATTCAAAAACGGTGCTCTTGGAGTTGTAGAGGCAACCACCGCTGTAAGACCAAAAGATCTCGAAGGTTCCATCTCAATAATGGGAGAAAAAGGTTCTGTTGAAATCGGTGGTTTTGCGGTTAATGAAATGAAAGTGTGGAATTTTGCGGATAAAATACCTGAGGACGATATAGTCCTTGAAAAATACAGACAAAATCCACCCGATGTTTATGGATTTGGTCACAAAGCCTATCTGGAGCATGTTGTTGACGCGCTGGTTAATGGAAGACCTGCTTTGGTAGATGGACTTGAAGGTCGCAAATCGTTGGAGCTTATTATGGCAATCTATGAATCTATTGAAACAGGCAAAGATGTATTCCTTCGGTTTAAGCCTGAAAAATGCAAACTGGGCAGGATTAATGACTGAAATAGCTCAAACTGTGAGGATTTATCCTAATGTCAGGCTCGGTGAAAACGTGGAAATTGAAGATTTCTGTGTTATTGGAGCACCTTTTCAAGGTTACACCGGCGAAGAGACAATTATAGGAGATAATGCAATTATCCGCTCCCACACAGTTATTTATGCGGGCAATCATATTGGTAACAATTTTCAGACCGGAAACAAGGCCAACATACGCGAATTTAACATCATTGGAAACAATGTGAGTATCGGAACGCTCTCGGTTATAGAGCACCACATAACAATAGAAGACAATGTTCGCATTCATTCACAGGCTTTTATCCCTGAACATACTGTTCTTGAAAATGGCTGTTGGATAGGTCCGAATGTAGTATTGACCAATGCGAAGTATCCGAATTCTCCAAACACAAAAAAAGAACTTAAAGGTGTACTGGTTAAAAAAAATGCAAAGATAGGTGCAAATGTAACTATTCTGCCAGGCTTGGTAATAGGAGAAAATTCATTAATCGGAGCGGGTAGCGTCGTTGTCAAAGATGTTGAAGCCGGAGTTATTTTAGCAGGTAATCCGGCAAAGCTTATTAGAAAATTGTAATCGGGAACAGAAAATGAGGTCTGCTAGCGATAGACCGATGCAAAAAGGTGCTGCAATTCTGGTCAGTCAATATTTTCCACCCTTCAATTCCGTCGCTTCACAAAGAGCGATGCGTATGGCTGTTACCCTTTTACATAAGTTTGATATCGTCTATGTTGTTACACTTCCAACGCATGAGTTACCAGATGAATTCCTTGATCTTGAATTCGGGAAAGAACTCGTAAATGACCCGAGACTTCAGATGGTTACAGTGTCGCCGATTCTGACTGGATACGGCTTTACTAATAAAACAAAATTTTCCCATAGGTTTATCGGGGCTCTTTTAACAAGAACACTGTGTAGTTCGGGTATCGATTGGATATCTTCATTAAAAGACGCTTTGTTGTATATAATTGCTAAAGCGGACGTTAAGCTGGTTGTAACAACCGGCGGGCCTTTTGTTCCATTTTATATTGTAACAAAGCTTGCGAGGAAAAACAATATCCCAAGCATTATTGACTATCGAGACCTATGGAGCCAAAACCCGCGCGCCCCATATCCAAGACTTGCAAGGTTCCTCGTACGGCATACACTTGAAAAATATGTCAACAAGCGAGCTACTATGATTACGACAGTTTCCGAAGGGTGTGCGAAGAGTATCTTTGAAGTTCAATCGATGGCGCGGGTGGAAATACTGCCTAATTATCCTGATAAATCTTATAAAGAGAACTATAGCAATCCAACATTATACCCTGTGTCGTCCGAATTTAATCAAAATGTACTCAATATCGTACTCGCTGGTAGCGTTTACCGTGAATGTACTTGCAGGGTGTTAGTACAAGCAATACAATTAATGCCAAAGGAATGGCGTGGTCAGATAAAGCTTCATTACTATGGTTCAACAAGTAAAATCGTTAAACATGATTTCCAAAATCAGGGTATGTTAGACAACTTGATTGACCATGGTTTCGTTAATAAATCGGAAGCTATTAATGCGGTTAAAAAAGCTGATCTTTTACTTTCGTTAGTCTTCGGCAGATCAAAAACTAAGCAAGCACCCGTCTATGGGACCATGACCACTAAAGTGTTTGACTATTTTTTATCTGGAAAGCCTATTATTAATATAGGTCCACCAGGTGGGGATTTAAACCTATTCGCAAAGAGAATCGGTTATATTGAATATCATTCTTTTGAATCTATCGAGATAGATAGGTTAGCAGAATTTCTATTAAACGCACTACACGATCTCACAAATTTCCGTAAACGTAATGTCCGCGTCGAAATGCCAGATTTTTCCGAGAGCTTTGAGGCGATCCTTCGTAATGTCAAACAGTGAAAAAAAGTATTTTGCGATTGTTTTTGCGCTATCTAATGCGTTGGTTTCTTCATTTGCGCTATTGGTTAATGAGACTTATGTTGCGGTGCGGATACTATCAATATTCTCATTCCTTCTTTTCGCCATTATTTGTTTTTTGGAATCAAGCAATTTATTGTTTCAAGCCAGGACATTTATCCTTGGCTTCATTGGATACTTCCCCATGATTATCAAGGTGATTATTGGTAAGGATGCACTTTTTAGTGGATTTGAGGGAACAACACAGGGTTTTGATATTGTTTTATTGATGTATGTGATCACATCATATGCATTACTGAGCAATCAAATCGGTTTAGCTCTTGCTAAAAAAAGAAATCTTGTTTGTTCAAATACTAATCTTGCGCCTATCACCCGGAGCCCGGAAAAAGATAGGCAAATACGACCATACTGGTGGATTGCTGCTTTAATCGGGTTTATGTTGGCCATTTATGCATCCTACATGTACATCCGTGGTTATGGCATACCTGTTATTTTCGTTGGATATAGCGACCCTGAGCGAGGCGGTGCAGGCTTACCATATGGCAGTATATGTGTGCTAGGTGGGGTTGGGATCTTTTCATTATTTATATCGGGAAGCAAGGGATATATAAAAAGCTGGAAAATAATATTATTTATTACTAGTTTTATATATATTGTTTTCTCGCAAATACTCATGGGTGTGCGGCAAGATGCAATGTCTACCTTGTTTGGCCTAGTAATATTATACGGTGTTGTCAACAGAAGAGAAATCGGGTTGAAGCTTTCCTATATTCCTATTATAGTCGTCTCCTTTATCTTCTTTGAAGTTTGGGGAGTTGCAAGAACCATGCTCGCAGAGGGTGCACCGATCACTTCTATAGTAACCTCAACATTTTTGAACATTGGTGGGGCTACAGATGTAGTCCGCATGGGTACGATCAGTCCCATCGCAACTACCTTTTCCAATACGGTATGGATGATAGAGAACAATATTATTGGTTATTCATTGGGGCAGTCTTACTGGGAATGGATTTTAAGGATACCGCCTGAGGCATTGTACCCAAATCGCCCGGCAGATTACGCTTGGCTATTTTCGGAATACGGCCTTACCGCGGGAGGTGGTTTTTTTGAACTGGCCGAGGTCTATATGAATTTTGGCCTCCTTGGTGCGCTGATTGTCCCCGGTATAGTCTCATTTTTAATCGCTAAATCGTACTATTACGCATTTTATCGGCAGTCAATGTTTAGTTATTTTCTGCTGTTTTCATTTCTCACCATTTTCCTTCGCGGCACCTGGTACCAGACATTTGCATTTTTCCGGGCCTTTCTAGTTTGTATGCTGTTGTACTTTACTTATATATTCATCGTTCAGATATTGCGGCCCGCAACAAGAGGAATTATACATTAAACGAGTTCATTAGCAAAAAAGTTGAATGGCGATTTGACTATTAAAAAACTGGAGAAATATTGATAAGCAATGTAGAAGATAGATATTACGACGGCACCTACCTCACCGAAAATCCTGACTGGGATCGCAAGGATGCACCATGGAAAGCAGTTCAAGTTGCGTCTATACTCTTTGACAATAAGATCGAACCATATACGGTGTGCGAGGTTGGCTGTGGTTCCGGCGATGTCTTGGTGCAGCTTCAAAAAGCCCTGCCGTCTGTGAAAATGACAGGCTATGACATATCACCACAGGCGGCTCAGTTCTGGGAACAGCATAACGAAGCAGGGGAGGGTGTAGAATTTCAACTTGGTGATTTCCTTGAAATTAACCAAATCAAGTACGATGTCTTGCTAATGCTGGATGTTTTTGAGCATATCCGCGATCCGTTCAGTTTCCTTGAGAATTCCAGGCGACATGCCACTCACTTTGTTTTCCATGTCCCACTTGATCTGAGTGCCAGCGCTATTTTTAGAGGTTACCCATTGATCAAGGTTCGCAAAAAGGCAGGGCATCTCCACTATTATACCAAGGACTTGGCCCTGTCGACACTCCTCGATACTGGATACGAAATCCTTGATTGGCGATATACCGGTTCTTCACTGAATTCGCCGAATCGATCTTTAAAAACACGATTGGCGGCCTTGCCCCGCCGAATAGCTTATGCGGTGAATAAAGATTTTGGGGTACGGCTGTTGGGTGGTGAAACTCTGTTGGTACTTGCAAAACCATTGTCTTGAAATAGACATGATACTCGACATTATCTCTTAAAATATTCGTACTGACGGTTGAGGAGTATAGATAGCTTTGCGAATTGCATTTATCGCTGATGGGCGAGCAGAAAATTTCCGCCGTTTGGTGCAACACTTTGCCAAACAGGACGACACGGTTTATGTGCTCAGTACGTATCCTTGCGGAGCATTGGAGGGAGCCCAGGTGTACACGCTGCCAGGGATTGTGCGAGCCAACAATGCACTTGTCAAGCAATCTGACATGCAGGATCAGGTCGAATGGCAAGTATGCTTTGGTCGACGGTTGCTGTTGAGCGAGTTGGGTCAGCGGCTCTTTCCGCTATGGAATATCGTCAAGACAATTAATATGTTGCCACAGATGCTTGTGGCGCGCCGTATTCTCCGCAGTTTTAAACCTGATATTGTGGTGGCTTTCCGTACCCAGAACGAAGGATACGTTGCAGCGCTGACCGGAATTCATCCATGGGTCTTGTTTACCCAGGGGTCAGATTTTATTTACATGGCGAATCGCCATCGATTGCATGCTTGGCTGACCAGCATTACGGCTCAACGCGCGGATGCATTGATGACAGATTGTCAACGTGATATCGATTTGGCAAAGCAATATGGTTTTTCAAAGAATAACCCTTCACTCTTATTACCGGGTAATGGGGGAGTTGACCTTTCGATTTATCAACCAGGTGTCGCAGCCAGTCAACGTGAACGCTGGGTAGTCTATCCACGTGGTTTGGCACCCTTCATACGCCTTGACACTTTGCTACAAAGTATTTTGATGTTACAGAAAGAACCTGATTACTCAGATATCCGCTATAAGCTGTTTGTTACAACCGCAGTTATTCCTAAAGTTGAGTCCATGGTTCATCGACAGCGACTCAATATGAACAAAATAGAAATTCTACCCTTCACATCTCAAAATAAATTTGCGGCTTTCCTGCAGAAATCTGCAGTTATAGTATCGCCTTCGCTTACCGATGGTACACCAAACAGCATGTTAGAGGCCATGGCATGCGGTGCCTTTCCTGTTATTAGCGATCTTGAATCTATCCGGGAGTGGATTAGACATGGTGAAAATGGTCTATTGTTTGATCCAACACAGCCACAAGATTTAACTAATTGTTTAAAAGTGGCAATAGACAATGTTGTGCTTCGGCAGCAAGCACAAGAACAGAATTTAGAAATTATACACAAACGAGCAGATTACAAACAGGTGATGCCTAAACTCAAACTGTTTCTCAAAGAGATATCTGACATCTAGTGATAGGCCGTGAATGTTATGATTCTTAGAAATATGTACATTACACGGGTTATTGATAAAGTATGAAGATTTCTGTAATTACCGTTGTATTAAATAACCGAGAATGTATTGATGATTGCATTAAAAGCGTTTTAAACCAGACCTATAAGGATACTGAATATGTTATTGTTGATGGCGGTTCAAGAGACGGAACGATAGAAATTATTAAGGAACATGAACGGGAAATCTCCCAATGGATCAGCGAACCTGATAAGGGAATATATGATGCCATGAATAAGGGAATCGGGATGGCTACCGGTGATATCGTTGGTTTTCTCAACGCCGATGATGTTTATTATGATCCATTGGTTCTTGAAAACGTTACCAAAGTCATGGAAGACCAATCGGTTGATGCTTGTTATTCGGACCTCGTATACGTTGATAAATACGATTTGCAGAAAGTAATTCGATATTGGCGATCTTGTGTTTTTACGGATGGACTTTTGAAAAAGGGCTGGATACCGCCGCATCCAACTTTCTATGTACGCAAGTCGATATATGATAAATATGGAGCCTTTGATTTAAATTATCCGCTGGCAGCAGACTTCGAGTTGATGGCAAGATTTCTTGGTTGTCATAAAATTAAGGCAGTATATCTGCCCAAGATAACTGTTAGAATGCGTGTAGGTGGTGTGACAAATCAATCCATCACTAATATTGTAAAGCAGAATATTGAAATTCTTAATTCATACAAAAAGAATAATATTACCTTATCGCTTACGTTGTTTTGTACCACTAAGCTTTTATCTCGCACAAAGCAGTTTTTTTCCAAATAGATACAATGTCTATGAATAATGTTCTCGTGACTGGAGCTAACGGTTGTATAGGCAACGTATTAGTAAGAATTTTAGTGAATTCCAGTTACGAAGTTACAGCATTGGCATTGGATAAAAGCGATACAGACAAGATTAAAAACATTGAAAATTTAAAAATTGTATTTGGAGATATTTGTGACAGAAAGAGCATGGAGGAAATATTTGCTGCCGCCAATTTTAATATAGTGGTTCATCTGGCCGGGATTGTCCATAATCCTGAAGCGACTCTTGAAGAGTGCATGGAAGTGAATTGCAGAGCTACTTGTGATTTATTTGATCTTTCGCAGAGTTATGGCACAGAACAATTCATTTTTGTAAGCAGCGTTGCGGTATATGGGGAGGAGGTAGAAAGTGTTCTGGATGAAGGTTCTTTGGTTGATCCGCGGACTCCTTATGCTGTTTCGAAGCTTAAAGCTGAAGAATATATAAAAAATAGTCATGATTGCACAACAAAATACACGATTATTCAGCCCACTACGGTTTACGGAAAATACGACAGAGGGAACATCAATAAACTGGTCAGCGTTGCGAAAAGAGGCTTTGTACCAATCTTCGGCAATGGAAATAATTTAAAAAGTTTTGTATATGTTGACAATTTAGCCGAAGGAATCTTAAAAGTTATTTGTAATGAGATGTCATACAATCAGACTTTTATCTTAAGCGACAGCGAACCATATTCGATGAATCAAACCATTAAAGCCATTGAAGGCGCAATGGGCAAGAGAGTTGTGTCTATACGTTTTCCAATCGGTGCAGTAATCCTAGCATTAAAGTTGTTTAATAGAATAACGAGGATTTTTGGCAAGAAAGTTTTTCTTAGTATTTCATCGCTGAAAAAACTTGTCACTAACACCATTTTTGACATTTCTAAAGCCAGAAGAATTTTGAACTACGAGCCTCGATACACCCTCTCCGATGGATTACTAAAGGCGTACGGTGCGCATAGTGATGAAAACGGCATAAAATGAAACGGTACTTTGATGCTGTAATTGCGTTCACTCTGCATTTTGTCCTGTGCCTGCCTGCGGTCTTCATCGCAGTGTTGATCAAACTAACTTCAAAAGGACCTGTACTATACTGGTCAGACCGCGTAGGGCGCGATAACAGCATCTTTAAGATGCCGAAATTCAGGACTATGCGGATAGATACACCGGATGTTGCTACACATCTTCTGGAGAATCCTGATAAATATCTTACACCTATCGGGCCTTTTCTGCGAAAGTTAAGTCTGGATGAATTTCCACAGTTATGGAGTGTACTTATCGGAGATATGAGTTTTGTGGGACCACGACCTGCCTTATATAACCAGGATGACCTTGTTGAATTAAGAACTAAAAAGGGTGTTCATAAACTTGTACCAGGTATTACCGGATGGGCGCAAATTAATGGAAGAGATGAATTGCCTATTCCAATAAAAGTAGGATATGATGAGTATTATCTTAAGAATCAATCCTTTTATTTTGATCTTAAAATAATATGGCTGACACTTTATAAAGTTATAAAAACAGAAGGGGTTAATCACTAAACATATGAATTTAACAAAACCTTCGCATACCAAGCGTTTTTTATTCTTTCTTTTTTTTGATAATGCATTAATTACTTTGTCTCTTTTTCTTTCTTTTCTGTTCCACTTTGATTTTGAATACAATGTTCCTTATATAAGCCTGATATTGGGGGTGCTGCCATTTTTTATAGTAATTAAATTCATTTCATTCATTATATTCAAAATATACCGAATGATATGGAGATACGTGGGTATATTTGAACTTGTAAATATTCTGTTTGCACTTGTTTTTTCAGCAATTGTGTTAATGATACTAAGTCTTCCCATGTCATTTTTGCATTTAAACTTATCTATAGAGGGCTTTCCCAAAAGAATTATTCTTGAGGATAGTATTGTTTCTGTTTTTCTCATATCCGGATTACGAATATCTAAAAGAATCTATTTGGAGGTTATACGTAAACAAAAGCCTGCCAAACAAAGTAAAAAGACTATCATTCTTGGTGCCGGCAACACCGGCGAGATGCTTATAAGGGATATGGCACGTAACAACTTTAATGAATTTTATCCTGTCGGATTTCTCGATGATGACAAAACCAAGGTAGGGACATATATTCATGGAGTAAAAGTGCTTGAAACAACAGATAAACTTAAAGACATCATTTTAAAACACAGCGCCGATGCGATAATTGTAGCGATACCTTCTTTAAACCATAAAATTCTTAAGGAAGTATACAATTCAGCCAATGAATTAAATGTAGGTACAATAAAAATAGTCCCGCATATTTATAACTTTGATAAACCGGACATAAACCTGAAAGGTCTTGAGGATATCAGTATAGAAGACCTTGTAGGCCGTCAATCTGTTACTATTGATTACGAAGAAATAGGAAATTTTTTAAAAGGCAAATCGGTAATTGTAACTGGTGCGGGGGGGTCGATAGGGACTGAGATTGTCAGCCAGGTATGTGCTTTTCATCCTGAAGAAGTGATTCTCTTTGATATTGATGAGACTGAATTGCATAATTTGGGCCTTAAACTCCAAAGACTTTTCCCTCATCTGTCCGGACAGGTATATTACATAACCGGTGATGTAAGGGACGAAACAAGATTGAGTGAAGTTTTTGAAGAATATAAACCGCAGATTGTTTTTCACGCTGCTGCATACAAACATGTGCCGATGATGGAATATAATCCTAAAGAAGCAGTTAAGGTTAACATCCTGGGGACATATAACCTTGCCAGAACTGCTGTTGACCATGGAGTGGAAAAGTTTATCATGATCTCAACAGATAAAGCTGTGAGGCCCACAAGCATCATGGGTGCAACAAAGAGAGTTGCCGAATATGTATGTAAGGCATTTAATAAAAATTTACGCCTCATAACTCAGGACTCATCTTTAAGTGAATCATTATCTATCAATGGCTTTGAGCAATCAGATATGAGATGCTCTTACACTAAGTTCATTTCTGTCAGGTTCGGAAATGTGCTCGGGAGCAGAGGTAGTGTATTACCACTTTTTCTTGAACAGTTGAAACATGGCGGACCGCTTACGGTAACGCATAAGGACATGAAAAGATATTTTATGACCATTCCTGAGGCAGTGTCGCTTGTGTTGCAGGCGTCTACTATGGGTGAAGGAGGAGAGGTTTTCGTCCTCGATATGGGTGAACCTGTTAACATTACTGATATTGCAGAGGAATTGATAAGAATCCACGGACTGGAACCATATAAGGATATAGATATAATATTTACCGGTTTAAGATCGGGAGAAAAACTCTTTGAAGAGATACTTACAGCCGAAGAAGGTACTATAGCGAGCAAACACGAAAAGGTCTTTATCGCAAACAATAGTGAAATATATTCACTATCTGAAATGGAGCAAATCCTTCAGGAATTTCAAACATTGCTCGCCGAACCTTCAATCAGGAATGATGGTAAAGTGAAGGGAATACTTAAAAAATATGTAAAGCATTACGAAGACGTAAGCTCATAGCTGATTACCCCGAAAATTGTCAACACTACTTACTTACCTCGTTTAACAATAGGGGGAACAAACAACACGCAATCCGGGATATTTACCCGAATCGTAAAAGATTCCACCCAAATTATTCACGAAAAAAACATTTACAGCAACTAATCAAAATAGAGGTATGAAAATGAAACTTATATTTCAAAACTTAATGCAAAAAACAACAAAAATAATTTCCCCCCGCCCTCATTTAACAAAAACAGGTTTGGAGAATTTCCATGTGAAATTCAACAAGTACATGTTTTATGTTTTGTTTTTAGCAGGCTTGTTGTTTTTAATGTCGACGCAGATTGCTTATGCAATTGATAACGAGATTACCCGGCGTACAATGAGCGGTCTGAAGGGTGTAAGTATCGTAGTGGAGGAGCTTCAACCAAATATTGTGAAATATGCTCAGAAAGTAGGCCTTACGAGGGAACAGATACAGAAAGATGTTGAGATAAAGTTAAAATCAACAGGAATTAAAGTATTTGCAATGAACGAATGGCTTAGCGCTCCGGGCAGACCTATGCTTTATATAAATGTAAATACTCACGAATTTGAAAAATACTTGTATGCCTATGATATTAAATTGGAATTTCAACAAGTTGTTTTTCTTGAGGCAAACCCTTCTATTAAGACAATAGCAATTACCTGGTCGACTAATATGACAGGAATAGCAAATATCGGCACGCTAAATTCAATCCGGAATAATGTAGGAAAGATGACCGACATATTTATTGAAGCATATCGTTCAGCGAACAAGGAAAAAAGAGATTAATGTTGAAAAAAGAGATTTCAGTTCTTTTACCCCGGAAATATCTGATACCCCGGAAATATCTGATTATCCTTGCTTCTAAGAATTAGCTGATTTTATATATAAACCTTCATTGTCGAATCTTAATATTCTTTCCATTAATTCTTCCATATATCCTCTCAAAAACTTTTCTTCAGAATTATATCCTGCCTCGATCTGTTCCTCGAAAACCCTAAAAACTTGTTGTTAAATGCGATTACATGTTATATAAACTAACATGATATATCTGCTGTTCGCTGTTTTTCTACTTTTTCCGCAACTACTGATAGCTAACAACGACATCACTGCCGCATCATATCTGCTTGTTGAAAAAGAAACTTTTCAGGTCATATCCGGTAAGGATTTTCACGCAAAAATGGCGCCTGCAAGTACAACCAAAGTAATGACGGCTATAATAGCTATTGAGAAGCTTACAGGGGAAGAGCAGATAGTGCCTGACAGAAATGTGAGCTCAATCCCTGCATCAAAACTGAACCTTGTGCCGGACAAAAAATACAGGGCAATGGATCTGATAAAAGGTGCGCTGGTTAAATCTGCCAATGATGCGGCCTATGCGCTTGCTGTGCATATTGGCGGTACAGAAAGCCGCTTTGCGCAGACGATGACCGAAAAGGCAGAAGAGATTGGAGCACAGAACACGCAATTTAGAAATGCTTCAGGTCTTTTTGCTGATGGTCAGTATACAACCTGCTATGATCTTGCATTGATTTTCCGGTATGCCCTGTCTAATGAAACATTCAAGGAAACCTCTGCAACAAAATATTTCTTTTTTAACAAGGATAACAAAAATATAAAATATAAGAATCACAACCGGCTTCTCTTTTGTTTTGAACCTACCATTGCAGGCAAGACAGGCTTTACAAGGCTCTCAAGACATTGTTATGTCGGTGCCTTTGAAAAGGATGGTAAAACATACATACTGTCAATGCTTGGCAGTAATAACCTCTGGGGCGATGTGCTATTAATATTGAAAAACCTTTACAATGAACTGCCTTCCGATAAAGAAATAAAACAGGCAAAAGCGTGCCCGGTTATTCTTGCCTCTTATAAAGAAAAACATGCAAACAAACATGCAAAACAGGCAGCAAAGAAAAAGTTCAAAAGCCATAAAAAACATAAGAACATAGCCAAAAGAGTTTAATGAAATTCAAGAATTCTGTAATAATATTTCTCATATTATTCCTTCCAATACAGCTATATGGTCTGACCCTTGAGGAAGAAAGGAAATACGGACAGGAAATATACCTTGAGATAGCCAATTCCGCAACTATTAATAACGATCCGTATATCTCCATATATTTAAGAAACATAAAAGACAATCTTGAAAACGCAGCAAATCTGCCATTTCCTATAGTGCTTACCGTTATAGAGTCAACTGCAGCCGATGCTTTTACCACACCCGGCGGTTACGTATACTTGACAACCGGACTTATCGGGATGTGTGATAAGGAGGAAGAGGTAGCCGGAGTGCTTGCCCACGAGTTTGCCCATAATGCAAAAAGGCATATTGCCAAGCGTTTGGAGAAGGAAAAATATATTAATATAGGCATGTTAGCTACACTAATTGCAGGAATATTGATTCCTGACCCGAAAGCGAAAGAAGTGGCGCTTGTTACCGGAAGCGCTTCTGCAATGGCATTGTCTCTTAAGTATTCCCGGGAAGACGAAGATGAAGCCGACAAGGTTGGTGCATCAATTGCAGATAAAGCAGGATATAGCGGGCTTGGCACGGCTGATTTTTTAAGAAAATTGAGATCAGCAGGCGGCGATAAAATCCTGCCGCAATATCTTTTGACACACCCCTATCATGAAGAAAGAATTCTCAAAATTGAAAGAGCGTGGGCAGGAAGCAAGTCGCGGATAGACGGTGCTTTTTTCCCTTATTTACTGGTAAGAGTCAAGGTGCTTCACGGTCATCTTACGGAAGAAGTGAGAGATACATGGGTAAATAAATATACAAAAAATGTTAATGATCCGTTAACGGCATATGGGATATCTCTTATGTACTCACTTACAAGCAATACAAATGATTCCGTCCGTATTGCAAAAAGTATAAACTCACCTTACAGAAGTCTGCTCCTCGGGGAAATCATGGTAAATTCCCATCAATTTGGGGATGCCATTGGTATTTTAAGGGACGAAGCTTCTCCAATATCCCGTTTTTTTCTTGCAAAGGCTTATGAAGGCAACGGAGACATAGGGACGTCACTGAGCGTTTTAAATGAATTATTGCAGTATGGTAAAACCTGTCCGGAAATATATTACCGGTACGGTATGCTGATAGGAAGAAGTGGCAACCAGGCTAAGGGATATGAATATCTTGGTCGGTATTATCTGGAAACAGGTAAGCAGCACCTTGCAAGAAGCAATCTTGAAAAAGCCATAACAAAGTATGGAATTAATTCACAAGAAGCTAAGAACATATTAAAACTCCTCGACACATTAAAGAAATAACCCTGTAATACTATGTTAAAGAAATGTTTCGGATTATTGTCAGTTTTTGTGTTTGCTTTCGGTTTTTCCTGTGCAGGATTATCGGCAAACTATAAGCCTGAGTATAAAATGAGTATAATAGTTGGTCCGACAGGTCCATGGGGGGAATCTGCTGCACATTTCGCTGAGGGGGTAAGAAAGGCCACAAACGGGAGAATCAACATAAAACCTTACTATAACGGACAGCTCTTTGCAGGAAAACAGACAAACGAATTCCTTCTTATGAAACAGGGTGTTATAGACTTTGCCCTTGGTTCTACCATAAACTGGTCCCCGACTGCGAAGGAACTGAATATCTTTTCGCTCCCCTTCCTTTTCCATGATTACAAGTCTCTTGATGTTGTTGAAAATGGTGAGGTGGGCAGGCAGCTTTTTAAGCTCATCGAAGAAAAAGGTGTAGTTGGGCTTGGGTGGTGTGAAAATGGTTTCAGAGATCTTACGAACAATAAGAGAAGCATAAAAAAACCTGAGGACCTCAAAGGTCTTAAAATAAGGGTGGTTAGTTCACCTATATTTATTGATACTTTTAAAGCAATAGGAGCAAATCCTGTATCAATGAACTGGGGTGAAGCTCTGAGTGCATTTCAGCAGGGAACGGTAGACGGACAGGAAAACCCGATAGTATCTGTCACTATTCCCAATAAGTTGTGGCAGGTTCATAAGTATATAACTGTATGGAATTATGCCATAGACCCTATCATCCTTGGTGTGAGCAAACAGGTCTGGGATAGCTTCGATCAAAAGGACAGGGATGCAATTAAAACAGTTGCAGCAGAAACAGCAAGATGGCAGAAAAAAGGTGCAAGAGAAGGGCTGGAAAATAGTACGGCTGCCCTTGATTTTTTAAGAAAAAACGGGATGGAGGTAACAATACTGACATCTGCACATATAAAAGTCTTTAAAGATATGACTAAACCGGTTTATGACAAATGGGCAAAGGAAATAGGCATAGAGCTTGTAAAAGCTGCCGAAAAGGATATCCGGAAGACAGCAAAGGCAAAATAAACAATGTTCAGGAAAATATATGAAAACCTTGAAGAAGCGGCAGGTGCCTTACTCCTTGCTATTATGGCAGCATTTGCTTTTTTAAACGTAATTACCCGCTATTTTATCCATTACTCTTTTGCCTCAACAGAAGAGATTGAAGTTGCCGGCCTTGTCTGGCTGACCATGCTGGGAACTGCTGCCGGATTCAGGAGGGGGATTCATCTGGGATTTAACTTGCTTGAGCTTCGCTTCCCTGACCTGAACAAGAAGATTCTTTTTCCTTTTTCATCTATTTTAACTATGATTGCAATCTGTGTTCTTGTCTGGGTCAGCCTTCTTCAGATAAGAGATGAGATGATGCTTGCAATAAGTACGGAAGCTCTGGGCATCCCGCAATGGTGGTATACAATCGCCATACCCGCAGGCGGTATTTTAATACTTTTTCGTATAGCAGAAGCATTATATGTAAATTTCAGCAAAGAACAACTATGATCTGATATGGAACAGGTAATAATATTTTTTCTTATTTTTCTCGTACTTCTTGCCCTCGGCATACCAATTGCGATTTCTCTCGGCTTTACTTCTATTGTTCTTATCTGGAAATACAGTCTGGGAATTGCGGCTATTGCTCCGGTTTTCTATGCAAGTGTGGCAAAAATTCAGCTTCTTGCATTGCCTTTCTTTATCCTTGCCGGTCTTATTTTAGACCGGTGCGGAATTTCTAAAAGGCTTATTCGCCTGGTAAGCCTGCTTGTCGGCCCGATACCAGGCGGGCTTGCAATTGTAACTATCATTGTCGGCGTGATCTTTGCTGGAATTTCCGGATCAGGTCCGGCAGATACTGCAGCTCTTGGTGTTGTGCTTTTCCCAGCCATGATTGCAATGGGATATGACAAGGGTTATACATCAGCACTGATTGCGAGCACCGGATCGCTTGCTATTGTAATACCGCCAAGCATTGCCTTTATCATCTACGGGGTCATAACAGCAACCTCTGTCCCCGCCCTTTTTGCAGCAGGAGTGATTCCGGGGGTTATTACCGCACTTTTCCTCATCATACCATCATATTTTATTGCCCGGAAATATGGATGGAAAGGCGAAAAATGGGGATCGTCGAAGGAGATAAAACAGGCTTTAAAAGAAGCTGTCTGGGGGTTGCTCGCCCCTGTTTTTATTTTAAGCGGGATATATGGCGGTATTTTTACTGCAACAGAAGCAGCGGTAATGGCTATCTTTTATGGACTATTTATAGGATTTGCCGTATATCGGAGTCTTAACATGCAAATCCTTTACGGAATATTCAGGGATGCAGTGCTTTCCTCGGCGGTTGTTATGTTTATTGTGGCTTTTGCAGGTCTTTTTTCATGGACCGGTTCTACTCTCGGTGTAATGGATAAAACTTCAGCATCTCTGCTTTCACTGTCTTCCGACCCTTTCATAATACTTTTTCTTATAAATGCAATACTTTTCATAGCCGGCATGCTTATGGATGCAATCTCTATTTATTACATTTTTCTGCCCATTCTAATCCCGATCATGCATCATTTCAGCTGGGACCCTGTCTGGTTCGGTGTTGTCATGACCCTGAATCTTGCCATTGGCCAGATAACTCCTCCGGTGGCTGTAAACTTGTATGTTATCGCGAATATAGCAGATCTCAGCCTTGAGAAAGTCTCCCGGTCGATCATTCCTTTTGTTGCCACCATGCTTGTTGCACTGCTTGTAACAATGCTTTTCCCATCTTTGTCAACATACCTGCCGGCTTTGTTCGGACTGAAATAGCTGCCGGCTCATGTGCCGTAGCTAAAAGAACTTATTCCAATTCTAAATCAAGGATGAAATCAAGGCGGCAAGGAAGAGGCGACGTAGGCGTACGATAATAGTACGTCGGAGGAGCAGATGACGAAGCCAACGATGATAGCGCCTTGATTTAGAATTGGAATTAGAATGTTTGTTGTCAACTGAGGATAATGAGCCGGTCTTACTGGAATGCTCTTCTCTTCTTTTTTCTTATAGGGTTTGGCACGAGCAGGTCGATAATGTCATCTACCGTGATGACACCCTTTATCCTCCCGTCTTCACCAATAACGGGGATTGCAATGAAGTCGTATTTTGATATGATTTCCGCTATATCTTTTCGCTCAGCCTCGATGCTTACAAATTTTACATTCTGCGTCATTATATCTTCCAATTTTGCATACAGGGGACTTGTAAGAAGTTTTTTTAATGTAAGGACGCCAAGCAGATGGTCGTCGTCATCTACTATATAAATGTAGTATATAAATTCAACGTCAGGTGCAAGCAGCCTGATATTTGCAAGTACTTCATCAATTGTCATATCCGGTGGAAAATCAAGAAATTCGCTTGTCATTAAGCCGCCCGCCGTATCTTCCTCGTAACTCAACAGATCCTTCACCTCTGTTGCTTCTTCGCTTTCCATAAGTGCAAGCAGCTCCTCAGAGGCCTCTTCAGGCATATCGCCCAGTATATCTGCAGCCTCATCCGGAGGCATCTCTTCAAGGATGTCCGATATCATCTCTTTATCCATCTCATTGAAAATCTTTTCTCTTACTTCTGTTGAGACTTCGTGGAGCGCTTCCCCTGCCAGTTCTTCATCAACAGACGACAGCAGTAACGTTCCCTCTTCCGGTGGAATCTCGCTCAGAATCTGGGCCAGGTCTGACGGATGAAGTTCGCCAAGCTGTTTTCTTGCAACATTTAAGGTTAAATTCCTCAAATGAGGGTCAATAGTCTGTAAAAAATTCCAATCGATAATGTGTTCTTTAATGGGTTTTTTAAAAAGTTCAAGGGTCTTTTGAATTGTCCGCCCGCCGTCTATTCTCCGGAGTATCCCGTTGAGCCCTACATCAATTCCTACTATGCAGATGATGCCGTCACTCTCACCGAGTTTTAAATCGTTCACTCTTACGACCTTTGCGCCATTTACGTCGAGTATCTGCTTGTCGAGGATATGCCTCTTTATTAATATATCTCCTTCCTGATGCCTGTAATTGGCAAGGGGTTTTTCTGACAGGTTAAGTGTGATGACAAATTTGTTAAATAGATGGATGTCTGTAACGGAAACCTCAAGTAACTGTTTCCTGTTCTTCAGCACCAGCTTAATAACCCCGGGGAATCTGGCTCCGGGAACAATCACAAGGTCCCAAAGTGCGCCTACTCTTTTTCCATGCTGGTCAATAACATCTTTTTTCAGTACTTCGCTCAGATAAACGTCTGTTATATAGGTCATGTTTCATTTTATCATCAGACATTGTATATGACAATGATTTATTGAATGACTTGCTGTAAATCCTTAGCAGTAAGTTCAATGATCTTGTTTTCAATTAAGGATATATCTATTATATCCGTATCCTGTCTGAATGTCAGGAAACGCCCTCTTGGATGCCATATAAGCGGGTTGAAATCAATAAAAATTGTAATAGAAAAAAGACCGCACATGCCTGCGAGATGAGCCATACCGGAATCGTTAGAAACAAATATGCCGCCCTCCAGAAAAAATTCCTTGATATCGGAAAGTTCCTGGAAAGATATTTTATCCTTGATATCTATGCTTGTGCCCAGAGATTCAAGGATACGCACATCCATGGCTTTTAATTTCAAAGACTTGTAAAGCTGCATAAAGTTTTCGAGAGGCCATTTATTCTTTTGAAAGCCTTTTTCAGGGTAGAGTATCGTCCGGTATAAAGGCTTAGGTTTTATTTCTTTTTTGATTGCCCTGATGCCATATTGTTCAAGCTGTGCCAACTGGTAATCTTCAACATGAACAGTATTGGCGGCATGTTTTTTGTTAGTTTTACCTGTGAACGTTGAACTGTGAAGCATTGACTGATCTTCCGGATACATTTCTATAAATATAAGCGGCTCCCTCGAAAAGCCCTTCCATCTTTGCCTTAAATTACCCACCCTGTCCTTCCCGATAAATATGATCTGTTTATAAATGATGTCCGGACAACGGTCTGAAAAAAGGTGAAGCCATTTTATTGATTCAATTCTGTGAATTTTTATAAAATATTCATTAAACAGCTTGAGAAATCTTGTGTATCCCAGTGCTTCGATATTTCCTTCAAAGTGTCTTGATAAGGATAGGAATGTTGACTCGGAAAGGCACATATCTCCGAGTCCGCCGAGATGAATAAGGAGAATTTTGTCTTTGTCCTGATTCGCATCCATGTTAAAACGTATTTTATAATCTGTCTGCTGTCAACAAATTAACAACCTGTTGCCTGAAACTCCGGCATTGACTGTCAACAAAATTAATCAAAACGTAACGAGTTAAGATATCCGGGATTTACTTAAAGTACGGTTTTTGTATTCCTCATCAATGACTACCGGTTATCTTTTTAAGTGGACTTTTTAAGAAATATCTGCAATATTTAACGCATCGGGGCGTAGCGCAGCATGGTTTAGCGCACCTGCTTGGGGTGCAGGAGGCCGCAGGTTCAAATCCCGTCGCCCCGATTCTATTTCTTTAAGGTGTCTCTTGCAAATTCTTTTAACAAACGATGACGGTATTTACTCAGAGGGGCTCATGTTGCTCAGGGAACGCCTGCTGAAGCAGCATGATGTATATGTTGTGGCGCCTGAAAGAGAAAGAACATGTGTAGGACATGCGATTACCATACATAAACCTTTAAGGGTGAAGGAATTAGGGGACAGGCTGTTTGCTTCAAACGGAACGCCTGTTGATTGTATTTTGCTTGGACTCAAGGTGCTGCTCTCTCAACCTCCGGATTTTATTATCTCCGGAATTAACAAGGGGCCCAATATGGGTCAGGATATAAATTATTCCGGAACTGTTGCCGCTGCAAAAGAAGGGGCTTTTATGGGTATACCTTCTCTGGCTGTTTCAATCAATGCGAGGGAAGATTATCGTTTTGCTGATGCAGTAAGAATTACCGAAGATATTATCGGAATGCTGCAGGGCAATACCTGCCCTGCCAGGACATTTTTAAATATTAACATTCCTAATATACCCTATGAAAATATAAAAGATTTTATGGTGACAAGACTCGGAAAAAGGTTTTATAATGATGCTGTAGTTGAAAGAATAGACCCGAGGGGCGGGAAATATTACTGGATAGGCGGGAACAGCCCCGGTTTTGATTTGATAGAAGGCACGGATTTTTATGCAGTAGAGAATGGTTATACATCTGTTACGCCGTTGGATTTGGATGCAACGGGCAATAATAGCTCAATCAATATATTAAGACAGCTTTTGAAAAAGAGGAGCTTATGAAAACCACATTATCTATTATCAAGGCTGATATTGGCAGTCTCGGTGGTCGTCTTAAACCCGGTGCGCCTTTGTTTAAGTTGGAATATGGTGGAATAGTAAAGAAAATGGAAAAACTTCAAGGAAAATTTAAGGTAAGAACATAATATTTATAGAAAATTAACCAAGGAATGAGTCCGGCTGTGAAATTTTATATTGAAACATTAGGCTGTCAGATGAATGAACACGATACGCAGAAAATGATACATCTTCTCCGTATGGCCGATTACGAGCACATCGATAATGCTCAGGGGGCGGATATCGTTATCGTGAATACATGCTGTGTCCGGGAGAAGGCAGAGCAGAAGTTTTATAGTCTTATGGGCAGGCTGAAGAGGATGAAAACTGTGAACGGGACAATTCTGGGGGTAACCGGTTGTATTGCCCAGATGGAAAAAGAATCTATCTCAGACAGACTTCCTTTCATAGATTTTTCTCTGGGGCCTTCTAATATTCATAAAGTTCAGGAAGCCATTGAACATGCGTCAAAAAAAAACCCGTACTTTGACTTTTCCGAGAATGGATGTGTCCACTCACTGTTTGTAAAAGCGGAAAGTGTAAGCAGAGGGGTTAAAAGATTTGTTACTATTATGAAAGGATGTAATAATTTTTGCAGTTACTGTATAGTACCATATGTTAGGGGCAGAGAGGCAAGCAGGGACAGTGCCGGTATCCTCGAAGAAATAGATGAGCTGGCAAAAAATGGCATTAAGGATGTTACGCTTCTCGGACAGAACGTTAACTCTTACAATATTGGAACGGATGATGTCTCTTTTCCTGAACTGCTGCATTCAATAAACAGGATAAAAGGAATTGAGAGAATCAGGTTTGTTACTTCTCACCCGAAAGATTTGTCTGACGAGCTTATCGGCTGCCTTGGAAGTGTTGAAAAATTATGCGAGCAGATTCATCTGCCCTTTCAGTCAGGGTCAGACAAGCTCTTAAAGTTAATGAACAGAGGTTACACAGCCTATGAATACAGAGAAAAAATACGTAGGTTGAGAAACAGGTGTCACGATATCGCTGTTACGGGAGATTGTATTGTTGGCTTCCCGGGTGAAGATGAAAAGGCTTTCGAAGAAACCATGCAATTGATAAAAGATATTGAATTTGACAATTTATTCTCCTTTGTTTATTCTCCGAGGAAATATACTGCTGCCTCAACCCTGCCGGATGAAGTGCCCCGTGATACAGCACTAAAAAGGCTGAAGCACTTACAGGAAACTCAAAAGGCAATAACATTGAAAAAGAACAGGGCAATGGAAGGCAGTATTGCAGAGGTATTGGTCGAAGGCCTAAGCAGGAATTCAGGCAAAGACGTTACAGGCAGGACACGAACAAACAAGATTATCAATTTTGCAGGTGATGAGGGTATGGTCGGCAAGCTGATACATGTGGAAATTGTAAAAGGTTATGCAAATTCCCTGAAGGGTGAACTGAAAAAATAGGAAATAGGGAACAGCACCTTTGAACCCTTTTGCCTGTTGAACTACGGAGGTACAAATGCTCAAAGAAATGAAGGTTGCAGGTATTACTGTAGACCCCTTTACCAATACTCCGATTGTGCTGCTTAAAGACATAGAAGAAAAGGATGTTCTCCCTATCTGGATTGGTCTGCTTGAGGCTTCAAGCATTGCAACAGCATTGGAAAATATTAGTACACCAAGGCCGATGACACATGACCTCCTGAAAAATATACTCGACAATCTGGGTGTAAAGGTTGTCAAAATAGAGGTGAATGATCTTAAGGACAACACGTATTATGCGTTATTGCATCTCGATGTGGATAATAAAAGACTTGTTGTTGATTCAAGACCGAGTGACGCAATAGCAATTGCGTTAAGAACGGGGGCGCCGATATTTGTTGAAGAGGCTGTTATAAAAAAATCAGCAAAAATTGACCTTTCCGGAAAGGGTGACAAGATAGTGACCGATGCAGCCGAGTGGGAAGACATTCTTGAAAGCCTTTCGCCCGATGATTTCGGTAAATATAAGATGTAAATATGGTTATCCGGTTTTTTGCTTAACTGCTTTGCAATTTAAAAGAATAAGAAAAGGTAGAAGATAAATGATAGATTTGCATACTCACTCATTATTAAGCGATGGCGAACTACTCCCTGCAGAACTTGCGAGAAGGGCAAGGGTCATAGGTTATAAAACCATAGGGATATCCGACCATGTTGACCATACCAATATAGAAACGGTTGCACGTTCCATACTGAAGCTGAGTGAAAAAACAACCTATCATGAAGGTATAACGATTCTCCCCGGAATAGAGATCACCCATGTTCCCAAAGGACTTATTAAGGAACTGATCGTGTTTGCCCGGGAACTGGGCATATTCTATGTGGTTGTTCACGGGGAAACCATCGCAGAGCCGGTAGAAGAAGGGACAAACAGGGCAGCAATTGAAGGCGGGGCCGATATAATAGCACACCCCGGGCTTATTAAAGAGACAGATGCAGCATTTGCACAAGAAAAAGGAGTTCTTCTTGAAATCAGCAGCAGAAAGGAGCATTCCCTTACAAATGGGTATGTAGCTATGATGGCAAAAAAAACAGGAGCAAAACTTGTATTCAATACGGATTCCCACAGTCCTTCGGATCTGGCAACCGAATATGATGCTAAAAGGATAGCCATGGGTGCAGGGCTTTATGAGGAAGATTTTTATATAATGCAGAAGAATGCAGAAGAACTTGTAAAAAGAGCACTGAAACGATAAAGAACCAAATAAAAGGCATAAAGTGGACAAAACTGTGAGCAAAATGAAACTCTCAATTGATGAAAACATACAGGAGATACCTTTTTATCCAATGGCCATGAAATACGGCCTTGATGACGAATGGGTAAGATTAGCCTCAAATGAAAATCCGTTTCCTCCATCAAAAAAAGTACTTTCCAGTATGCGTGATGCGCTTTCTTCCATAAACAGATATCCCGGTAATGGATTTGAATTAAAGACAACAATCTCCGATAAATACAATGTAAAGCCGGAGCAGGTTGTGCTTGGAGACGGCTCTGACGAGCTTATAGAGCTGGCTTTAAAGGCAATGAAACACCAGGTAAAAAACAAGGTCATTATCTCAGAGCCCTCATTTGCATTTTATTCCATTGCATCAAAGATATATGGATACGAAACTTGCAAGGTTCCCGTTACAAATATGAAAGTCAACCTTGACCGTATAAAAGAAGCTATTGATGACAGGACACGGGTGATATTCTTAAACAACCCTTTAAACCCAACCGGTACGATTTTTGAAGATGATGCATTTAAAGCCTTTTTACAATTGTTGCCGCCGGATATACTTGTAGTTGCCGATGAAGCCTACGCAGAGTTTTCCGAAAGCAGGGCTTTCCCTGATACTTTTCAATATATCAATGATTATCCGGTCCTTATTTTAAGGACATTCTCAAAGGCCTATGCCCTTGCAGGCTTAAGGGTCGGATATGGTATCGGTGAAGCATCCCTGATGTCCTTTATCGAGAGAACACGACAGCCCTTCAGCGTGAATTCAATTGCGCTTGCAGGTGCAAAAGCAGCCATGGAAGACACCGCTTATTTTGAGAAGGTTATGGAGAATAACAGAAAGGGCAAGAAATTTTTCTATAATGCCTTCAATGAGCTATCTGTAGAGTATGTTTTGACAGAGTCAAATTTCATACTTTTTAAATATGGGGAAGGGGCTGAAGCATTAATGAAAAGGCTTTTTGAAGACAAAATCCTGGTAAGATGGATGGGTCCATATGGGCTGCCTGATTACATCAGGGTATCAATCGGAAAAATGGAGGAAAATAAAAGGTTTATAGAAACACTGAGGAAAATACTGTAGCTTTTGCATGCTGCAGCCGAAGCACAAAAATCAGCTATAAAAAATACTACTTACTGAAAAATAGTTGTTTTCCGGACATTCTCAAATAATCACAGATGGCTGACAGGAGAAAAATGGCTGAAAAACCAAATAAAAACCTGATTATTACAATTGATGGTCCCAGTGGGGCAGGTAAAAGTACAGTTGCCAGGATGGTCGCACTTGCACTCGGGTACAGGTATATTGATACCGGCGCCATGTACCGTGGAGTAGCCTATGCCTATAAAATATTATGTGATGTGCGTAAGGATTCCGACAATATGGAACAATTTCTGAGAAACCTTCCTATAAGGTTTGAGTTTGAAAATGAGGCAAGGGTCTTTCTGGAAGTTGAAGACATTTCCGAAAAAATCCGTGATCCTGAAATATCTCTTCTCGCGTCGAAACTTTCCCAGGAAAGAAGCGTGAGAGAATACCTTACTGTCCTGCAGAAGGAAGCAGGTAAAAATGGCGGTGTTGTGCTTGAAGGCAGAGATATGGGCAGCGTGGTGTTTCCGGATGCACATTTAAAGTTCTACCTTGATGCCAACCAGGACGAAAGGGCAAAGAGAAGACACCTTGAGTTATCTTCAAAAGGCATACAATCATTGCAGTCAGTTGTTAAAGATGAGATGCAAAAGAGAGACAAGGATGATTCGGAAAGGAAGATTGCTCCCCTTGTTATACCGGAACATGCCATATATATTGATACAAGCGAACTGGATGCACGCGGAGTTGTTGATAGCATATTGAATGTTATCTTCGAGTCGGAGGAATGATGGAAGTCTTGAAGACAGACCACCCGGGTTTTTGTTTCGGGGTACGACGTGCAATAGATATTGTTTTACAGGAAAAAGAAAAGGCTAAAGGCAAAATATTCACTTTGGGCCCGATTATCCATAACCCGCAGATGGTAGAAATGCTCAGGCATAGAGGAATTATTCCTGTAGACAATATCTCCGAGATAAATTATGGAACTGTTGTTTTCCGCACGCATGGAATCAAAGAAGAAGAAGAGGAAGATATCAAACTGAAAGGATTGAAATCTATAGATGCAACCTGTCCTTTTGTAAAGAGGGTAAGAAAAAAAGCCATTTTTCTTGAAAAAAACGGTTATAAGGTAGTAATTGTAGGAGATAAAAACCACCCTGAAGTTAAAAGTGTATTGAGTTATTTGCATAATGATGGTATTGTGTTACAAAAACCAACCCATATAACCGCAAAAAAGGTTGGAGTGGTAAGTCAGACAACACAGGATAAAGACACCTTTTTTAATATAGTTTGTGGGCTTATAGAGGGAGTTGAAGAGTTGAGGGTTTATAATACAATTTGCGAGAGTACCGGAATCAGGCAGAGGGAAGTTGCCCTGCTTTCGTCGATGGTCGATGCCATGCTGATAGTGGGTGGAAAGAACAGTTCAAATACCACAAAACTTTTCAATATAGCAAAAAATATACAGCCGAATACACACCACATAGAAACAGAAACAGATATTAAGCCTGAATGGTTTTCAGGGCTTAATAAGATTGGAATAACAGGAGGTGCATCTACCCCTGATGACATATTAGATATTGTGGAAAGGTATGTAAAAAAACTTTAGGGGGGAATCATGCCAGATACCGGTGACACCATAGCACAAAAAGAAAAAACACCAGAAGAAATGAAGGAGCTTTATGAAAACTCAATGAAAACCCTGCAGGCTGGTAATATCATTAAGGGCAGGGTTATTAACATAAACGCTGATTCGGTGATTGTCGATGTCGGCTTGAAATCCGAAGGGAAACTATCTATCTCTGAGTTTACGAACAAGTCCGGGGAACAGAATGTCAATATAGGCGATGAAGTTGAGGTAATAATAGTAGGCAGAGAAATGGGGTTTGGTCTGCTTCTGCTTTCAAAACAGAGAGCAGATATTATCAGAATATGGGAAAAAGTAAACAAAGCGGCTGAAGATGGCACGCCCATGGATGGAGACATTACATCGGAAGTTAAGGGCGGTTTTTTAGCGGATATCGGGGTAAATGCCTTTCTCCCTATATCTCAGGTGGATATTAAGCCTGTGAAGAATCCTTCCTCCTTTGTAGGGAGGCATCTGAAATTCAAGGTCATCAAGGTAAACCAGCGTAAAGGGAATGTAATAATATCAAGAAGAATGTTTATGGAAGAGGAACGGGACAGGAAGAAGAAAGAGTTCTGGAAAAATGTAAAAACAGATCAGGTTGTTTATGGTATTGTCAGGAATATTACCGATTATGGTGCATTTATAGATATGGGCGGAGTTGATGGACTTCTGTATCTCAATGAGATAACATGGGGCAGAATAACCCACCCGAAGGAGTATTTGAGGGTTGGAGATGAAATTAAGGTAAAAGTAATTGATGTAGATGTTGAAAAAGAGAGGGTATCTGTCAGCATAAAACAACTTAAACAGGATCCGTGGCTTAAGATTGATGAAAAATATGGTGCAGGAACAAAGGTAAGAGGGAAGGTCGCCGGAATTGTTGATTATGGAGTTTTTGTTGAACTCGAACAAGGTATTGAAGGGCTCCTCCATATCAGCGAGATGAGCTGGGATAAGAGACTGAAAAACCCTAACAAGATTGTTAAAAAAGGCGACTGGATCGATCTAATTGTACTTGTTGTTGACAAAGAAAAAAACAGGGTTTCTCTTGGCTTAAAACAATTATTGCCGGATCCATGGGAAGAACTTGTTGCTCAGTATCCTGCTGGTGCTGTAGTAAAGGGCAGGATTAAAAATATCACAGACTTTGGTATGTTTGTGGGCATAGGCAACGGTATAGACGGGTTAGTACATATGTCCGAGGTATCATGGTCGAGAAGGAAAAATATTGTTACAGAAACATTTAAAAAGGGGACAGTGGTCGAAGCTCTTGTAATCAATGTTGATAAAGCGCAGAAAAAGTTTTCCCTGAGCCTGAAACAATTGAAGGAAAGTCCATGGAAAGGGATTATGTCGCGATATCAGGTAGGGGAAATTGTAGAAGGCTATGTGACAAGCATTACAGACTTCGGTGCTTTTGTGGAAATTGAGGAAGGCATAGAGGGGCTTATACATCTGTCAGAGATGGATGAAGCAAAAGGGAAGCACCCATCCGAAATATTCAACATAGACGATAAAGTAAAGGCGTTAATTCTGAATATTGATGCAAAAGATAAAAGAATCGGACTGAGCATAAAGGCAATCAATAAGGTTGTTGAAGAAAAGAAGGCACCGGAACCCGTTAAAAATGAGGAAAACTATTTTTCATCTCTTGCGGACATACTTGAACCTGCGACAAATAAGGAAAACAATGAAATTTCCTGAAATAAAGCGGAGGGGCAATGCCTATCAATAAGGATCTCCTTGACATACTCTGTTGCCCTAAGTGTAAAGGGGATATAAGACTGAATAAGTCAGAAGATGGACTCATATGCGATGCATGCAAACTTATGTATCCTATTAAAGACGACATTCCAATAATGCTCGTTGACGAAGCTGTAAATATTACCGTTTAAGCAGAGCCATGTGTTTATAGATTTCCTTCTTATATTTATTGTTAAAACCCTCCAGCAAATTATCCGCATTCTCCCGGAACATCTACAACGCTCAACAGGTGTGTTTTTCGGGAAAATAGCGTTTTTTGTTTTAAAAGGCAGAAAGAAAGTTGCCATATCAAATATTAAAAGGGCTTTTAACAGCATAAACGACAGCGAAGCAGCCGGTATTGCAAAACAAAACTTTGAAAAACTGGGTATTAATTTTGTAGAAATGCTCATGATCCCGTATGTGCCAAAGCATGAATACAGCAGCCGGTTTACAATGGAAAACCGGCATTATATAGACGATGCCTCAAAGCAGAATAAAGGGGTTATCGTCCTGATTTTTCATTATACAAACTGGGAAATCATGGGTGTTGCGTCAAACTCACTTGCAAGCGATATTGTTGTTCTTGCCCGCCCTCTAAAAAAACACAAATATATCAATAACTTTTTGAACAAGCTTAGAAACTCAACAGGACTTCAAATTATTCCCAATGCTGATACGGCGAGAGATGTGATGAGACATCTCAAGGCAAACAAAATCATCGGTATTCTTGCAGATCAGAGAGAAAAGAGATCCCGTGGGGTCTTTGTCGAGCTTTTCGGTGAAAAAGTCCCTACAACAAAAGGCATTGCAGCAATAGGAATGAAAACGGGTGCGCCTGTCATTCCTATGTATTTTGTGAGGGAAGGCTTCTTAAGATACAGGGTTGTCTGGAACGAGCCCATTGAGATGGAAAGAGGGGGCAACATAGAAGATATGATCTACCTGAACACAAGAAAAATCAATGCGTTTTTAGAGACCATAATCCTGAAACATCCTGATGAATGGTTCTGGGTGCACAGGAGATGGGAGCGCAGGCGTAAATAATTCCATCTCCAAATCAAACACACATGCCGACTTGTCGGCACAAAAAGGAATGAAAATGTCGCCAGATGCCTCCTTTTTATAGTAAGAATATCCATGTAGTCATTCCAATAAGGAGGGGTCACATGGATATAATCGTTGAAAGAGGAGCGGG